>CAISKJ010001034.1 GCA_903885885.1 uncultured delta proteobacterium | reverse complement strand
CTGCGCGACCGCGATCGCATCGCGACGCGAAGAGCGAGGGACCGTTGAGGGCGAGGCGGGTGTCTGCCACCCTCAGGACCTGACGAGCGCGCGTGAGATGCGATAGGGTGCACGCGTCAGGGTTCTAGAATCCGGAGACTTCTGATGTCGAATGCGACTACGACCGCCCACGAGATCCCTGCGCCCCCGCCGCCGGGCACCGCCGACGTCATCGACGAGATGCTCACGGGGCTCGAGGCGCCGCCGCAAGCGCGCCGCCGTGTGCTCACGGGCCTGCTCACGGCGATCTCGGTGGCATCGCTCTTCCTCGCGTTTCAGTTCAAAGACGACGTGGGCTACGCGATGGCGTCGTCGACGCCGACCGACCTCGGCGACGGCATCACGGCCTCGCCCGCGACGGTGGGGTCCAATCGACTGGTGACCGTGCGCGCGCGCCCCTCGATGGCCGGAGCCGTCACCTACTCGAGGGTGCTTCTGCCGGGGCAGCACATGGTGTTTCCCGTCGCGGGGCGCGAGGGGCAGGCGCCCATCTACGTGCAGGTCTCCGACGGCGACCGCAGCGCCCTCACGCGCGGCGAGTTTCAAGGTCGACTGATCCCCTTCGATGCGGCGGGCGGTCGCTACGCCCGCGTCGGGGCCTACGTTCACAACAAGCTCGACCCGCGCGTGTCGGGCGCGACGTGGCTCCTCGTCGACGGCGCGACGCCACGCTCGGTGCTGTGGGCGCCCTTCGTCGTCTCGCTGCTCCTCGCCCTCGCGATCTCCGACCTGCTCCTCATGGGCCGTCTGCTGCGCCCCTCCAAAGACTGACGCTCCGCCCTCGCTGTCATCGCCCTTCCTGGTTCTTCGCGCGCTCGGTTCCGCGGTAGCATCCTCGGGCCGTGCGTCGCCTGCGAAGTGCTCGTCGAACGGCGCGAGTGGAGAGATCACCCCATGCCCGACCGCGACGAGACCCCGACCGCAGAGCAGCTCATCGAGGCGCTGGCCGACGTCGGCGAGGTCGATGCGGGCGTCGAGGTGCTCGACGCGCTGCGCATGCGCGACCCCGCGACTCCGCGGGTGCGACTGCAGGCGAGGCTCTTCATGGCCGAGCCGGTGACCCCCGAGGCCGCACGTTGCGCGTTGTCGTCGTGGCGCGGCGGCGCTCTCGATGAGCTCGTGCGGGCGGGCGCGTTGCTCGAGGCCGCGGTCGGCTTTCGCGTGCTCGCGCGTGTGTATCCCGAGGAGCCCGCGTGGCGCGAGCGGCACGCACGCGTTGAGTCGGCGCTCGCGCCGCTGAGCAACGGGCACGGTGATCCGCAGCGTGAGCGGTTCGACCAGCTCATGGCGCAGGGCGCTGTCGCCGAGGCGTACACCGTGCTGCGCGGTCTCGCGCGCAACGAGCCGCGTGACGTCGACCTCGCGCGCCGCGTCGAGGCCTTCGCTGCGCTCAGCATCGACTCGCTCGACACGCGCCCCTACGGAGCGCTCACGGAGGAGCAGGCGAACCGGGTGATCGGCCCCACGGTTGACGTGGCCGTGCTCGCGGCGCGCGTTCAGCGTGCGGTGCGCGAGGGCGACCTTCGCGGCGCCCTCGTCGACGCGGTGACGCTGAGCGAGTACGCGGGCGCGAACCAGCGCTGGGCGCGCTTTCGCAACGCGCTCCAGCGCCTCGTGGCGTGGTCGAACGCGCTCCCCGTGCCCGCCGGCGACGATGAGGTCACGCAGCGCACGGGGCCCCTCGAGCACGCCGACCTGTGGCTTCGGGCGGGAAACCTCGCGCTGGCGCGCGATGCCATTCGCGCGCAGTTCTCGGAGCCCACCGACCCGACGGTCGCGTCGGCCCTCGCGACGCGCCTCGCCGACCTCGACGTGGTGCTCGACGGCACGCTGCCGACGCCCATCCCTGCGCGTCCGCCGGCGGCTGCGAACGTTCACGTTTCGCTCCCGCAGCCGCCTGCGGTTCCGCAGCTTGGCGAGCAGCCCCTCGTCGCGGCGCCGCCGGTGACCCCGCCTGCGGACCCGCAGGGCAACGAAGACACTGCCCCCGCGCGCCCGCTGGTGCCTGCGCCCGAGGCGCATGTGGGGCGACCTTCGCAGCCGCCGGTGGCGGGCGACGTGCGGGTCTCGAAGCGCAAGATCGTGCGGCTCTCTTAGCCGCTCAGGGAGTGGTCAGGAGCTCGAAGGCGCGACGCGCCCAGTCTTCCATTCCGAGCAGATACTCGAGCGCGCCGAGCGCGAGAAAAGGCCCGAAGGGGATCACCGTGCGCATGAAGCCCGGGTCGGTGGCCTCGGCGTCGTCCGCGACCTTCACGTCACCCGTCTCCACGACCGCACCCGTGGTCGCTGCATCAGGGCTGTCATCGTCTTTATCTTCGTCTTCGTCTTCGTCGAGCAGGCTCGGGTCGGGGCCGAGTTTCCAGCCCGTTAGGCGCGAGAGCGTCGTGGCCACCAGGCCCTGCACGGAGCCCGCGACGAGCGCGAAGAGCACGCCCGCGGGGCCCTGAAACGCCCCGATCATGGCGAGGAGCTTGGCGTCGCCGAGGCCCATGCCCTCGCGCTTGAGAAAGCGGCTCCAGATGAAGTGCAGTGAGAACAGCAGCGAGAACCCGAGGAGCGCGCCGCCCGCCGACAGCTGCCACCCGACCCCCGGCACCACGAGCGCGCCGACGAGCCCGAGCGCCGTGCCGCCGATCGAAATAAAATCAGGGATGAGGAAGGTCTCCATGTCGATGAAGGCCACCGTGAGGAGACCCCAGGCGAGCGCGAAGCGCAGCATGAAGAGTGCGAGCGCCATGGAGAGCGCCGGGGCCGGGTCGCCCTGCGCGATGCGCTCAGCGACGGCGAGCGCAGACACCGCGAAGAGCGCCTCGACGAAGGGGTATCGCGGCGAGATGGGCGCCTTGCACGCGCGGCAGCGACCGCGCAGCCACAGCCAGCCCAGCACGGGCACGTTGTCGTAGAAGCGGATCGGCGTTTCGCAGTGGGGGCATCGCGAGCCAGGGTGCGTGAGCGAGAGCTCGCGCGGCCAGCGGTAGATCACCACGTTGGCGAAGCTGCCCCAGATGGCGCCCCACGCGAAGGCGAACACACGGATGAACCAGAGGGGGAGGTCGGCCGTGGAGATCGGTGGCACCGCGCGACTCTAACGCCAGCGCGGCGCGCAGATCATCCCGGAAGATTCGACGAGGGCGACGGCGGCGCCACCGGGCCCGCGCGCCGGAGCTCGCGCATCGTGCGGCGCGCGCGGCGGATCTCGGAGGCCAGCGTGATCGAGCGCATCGGGTCTTCGGCGTTGCGCTTTACAAACACCTTGAGGTGCTTGGTAGCGCGCGTGCGCGAGCCCTGCGCGGCGTAGAGGAGCCCGAGCACGTAGCGGCCGAAGCCCTCGCCGCAGCGGGCGCACTCGAGCTCGCTGACGATCTCGGTGAGGTGCTCGATCTCGTCGGCCCTGCGGCCCGAGTCGAGCTGAACGAGCGCCATGTAGGCCCGATGCAGCGGTCGCGTCGACAGCGACCAGCGCACCGCGCGCTCGAGCGCCGACAGCGCGTCGGCGTACTGCCGTGCGTGGTGGAGCGTGACCGCCACCGAGGCCCAGTGCATCGCGCGACGGGCCGCGGGGGCGTTGCGGGCCGCGATGCGGTAGGCCTGCGCCGCGCGGTGCCACCAGCCCAGGGTGGCGCAGGCGCGCGCGAGGTCGATGTGGGCGATCTCTTGCGCGACCCCGAGGCGAACCATCTTGCGCGCGACGGCGTGGGCGCTGCGCAGGCGACGCGCGTGGAGGTGGGCGCGGTAGATCTCTCGCAAGAGGAGCAGCCGTGTCTCGGGCTCGATCGCCTGATCGCCGACGCCATCGCCTTGATGGCGGAGCCCCCGCTCGGCCAACACCGCGGCCTCGGCCGGCGACCCGGTGCTGATCGCGAGCCTGAGATAATCGTCCGCGGTCAGATTCCGCTGCTTACGCACGGATCGAAACCCTAGCAGTTTCGCACCGTCACGCGAACAGCCTTTCGCGTGAAACTTCAAGGTTTTCGACCACGGCGTGCGTAGTCGGTCGATTCGGGAAAAACCCTTAGCGATGACCGGGCGGTCAGTGTGCGGGCGGGGCGGCGCCGAAGCCGGGCGGGGTGTGCGGCGTCGGGGCGCCATCGAGGGCGCCGTGGGTGATGTGTTGGAGCTGGTAGCTCGGCGAGAGGCCGGGCGCGATGAGGGCGGGGGTGACCTCGCTCGACGAGAGCATCTGCACGAACTCGGGCGCCGCGGGGATCGTGTCGACGAGGGCGCGCTCGAGGCACATGGCCGTGTACTGCGCGGCGGCGCCTTCGGGCGTGTTGGTGTTGAGGATCACGTCGAGGTCCTGGTGGTTGGCCGTGAGGGCGACGCCCGCGATGCGGCTGTGGCGCGGAGACCAGTTGTCGACGCAGGTGCCGTTCTCGCTGCAGCCCCAGACGCCCCGCGCGGTCTTCACGAAGAGGGTCTGGTTGCCTACGGTGTGCCCCGGCGTGCGAACGAGCATCACGCCGTCGCCGAGGGCGAGGTCGCCGTCGGTGAGCACGAGGTTCTCTTCGCGCACGCCCTCGCGGCCGTCGGCCACGTACCACGCGCGTTGCATCGGGTGGAGGTGCGCCCACTCCTCCCACTCGACGCGGGGGGCGAGGAGCTTCGCCTTCGGGAAGCGCGGCGTCACGTGCCCGTCGGCGGTGCCGAGGAGGCCGCGCACGTCGTGGGTGTGAAAGTGGTCGAAGGCCACGTAGTCGATGTCGTCGGGGGCCACGCCGAGCTTCGCGAGCTGAGCCTCGAGCGTGTCGAACTGCGTGGCCATGAGCCGCGCCACGCGCGACCCCACGCGGGCCTCGAGCTTCGCGAAGAAGGGCGTGCGGCGCGATCGCTCGACGTCGGTGGGGTTGAAGAGCAGCGTGCGCGTGCGGTCGCCCTGGCGAAACCGCACGAGCAGCGCGCGGTGCGTGAGCGTGACGAAGGGCGCGGGCGACGCCGCGGCGCCCTGGAACGCGTAGCGCGTCGGGTACGGCAGCGTGGTGATCGGGAGCGTGCGCACGGCCACGGCGTCGGGCATCGCGGCGAGGCGCTCGCGGAGCCTGCAGGCGCCCGCCATCACCGCCTCGTGACGGAGCCCGTGGGAGGGCTCGCGCCACGCGTCGCCGACCTCGTCGAGGGAAGTGAGCTCGGGGGCGTTCACGGGGCTCATCGGCTGAGGAGGTTGCGGGCGATCACCATGCGCTGAATCTGCGAGGTGCCCTCGTAGATCTGCAGAAGCTTGGCGTCGCGCATGAGCTTCTCGACGGGGTATTCGCGCGTGTAGCCGTAGCCGCCGAAGACCTGCACTGCGTCGGTGGTCACCTCCATCGCGGAGTCGGCGCCGAAGGTCTTCGCGTAGGCGCTCACCACCGAGTCGAGCTGACCCTTGTCGACCTGCATCGCTGCCTTGTGACAGAGCAACCGAGTGGCCTCGTGCTTGATCGCCATGTCGGCCAGCATGATCTGAATGGCCTGGTGCTGCCCGATGGGGACGCCGAAGGTCTTGCGCTCCTTCGCGTAGGCGACGGACTCCTCGAGGGCGCGGCGGATCACGCCCGCGGCGCCCGCGGCGATCCACGGGCGCGAGCGGTCGAAGGTCTTCATCGCGACGTAGAACCCTTTGCCCTCGCCGCCTACGATGGCGCTCTTGGGGACGCGCACCTCCTCGAGGATGATGTCGCCCGTCTGCGAGCAGCGCTGGCCGAGCTTGTGCTCCTTCTTGCCGATCTTGACGCCGGGCGCGTCGGCGTCGACGACGAAGCAGGTGATGCCCTTGTGCTTCATCGCGCGGTCTTTGGTGGCGAACACGGTGAACCACCGCGCGTAGGCCGAGTTGGTGATCCAGCGCTTCTGGCCGGTGATCACGTACTCGTCGCCGTGCTGCTCGTAGCGCGTGGTCATGCCCGCCACGTCGCTGCCCGCGTCGGGCTCGGAGCACGCGTAGGCCGCGAACACGGGCTCGTTGACGAGCATCGAGAGGTACTTCGACTTCTGCTCGTCGGAGCCCGCGATGATGAGGGGCATCGAGCCGAGCTGGTTGGCCGCCAGCGTGGTGTTGACCCCGAGGCAGCCGTACGCGATCTCTTCGTCGAGCAGGCAGTGGTCGAGGCAGCCGAG
>CAISKJ010001033.1 GCA_903885885.1 uncultured delta proteobacterium | reverse complement strand
GGCCGAGGCGCGCCAGGTGACCGCGTGGCTCACCGAAGCGCAAACGGCCTTCGCAGAAGCCCTCCGCGCGCGATCGAACCACCTCGGCGCCATGCAGGGATCGGCCGTCGCCGCGGGTCGCCTCGGCCAGCACGCCGACGCCGTGCGCACCTGGGAGCGCGTCGTGGCCTTCACCCACGACCACGACCACGAAGACAACCTCGCGCGCGCCGTGGCCGCCGCGGGCGACCGCCCGCGCGCCATCGCGCTCTTCGAAGCGCTCCTCGCCGCCGACGCCACGCGCGGCGACGCGCACGCCGCCCTCGCCGACCTCTACGACGCCGCCGGGCGCGCCGACGACGCGCGCGCCGCCCGCGATCGCGGACATTTCTACCAGTGGACCACGCCCTTCGCGGTGCCCCCCACCGACGAGAACATCGCCGCCGCGCGCACGCTGGCGGGGTGGTTTCCCGCCGACGACACGCCCGCCGCGGCGCAGGCCGCACGCGCAACCGAACCCGCCGTGCGCGCCGCCCTCACGGCCCTCGGCGCGACCCACGCCGCGGGCGCCCGTGCCCTCCTCGCAGCCTTCGCGTGGCACCACTCGCACGACGCCCTCGAAGACCTCGCGTACGCCTCGCTCCGCGCGCACGGCCCCGACGTCGGCGACACGCTGCTCGAGCTCCTCCAGGTGGCCCGCTCGACCTGCACGCTGCGCAACGCCACCGCGGCGCTCGCGCAGCTCCGCGACCCGCGCGCCTTCGCGGTGCTCTCGTCGGCGCTACCGCGCGACACGGGCTTCTTCTCCATCGAGGCCGCGGGCTCGCTCGAGGCGCTCGGCGACCCGCGCGCCGTGCCGCTGCTCATCGAGGCGGCGCGGCGCCCGGCCCCTCCCCCCGACCCCGACAACCCCGTCGCGCGCGGAGGCTTCGTGGCCGCCCGCGCCCGCGCCGCGCTCGCGCTCGGAGGCTTCGACACGCCCGCGTCGCGCACCGCGCTCGAAGGCCTTCTCGCCGACCCCGAGCTCGACCTCGAGGCCCACGCGGCGCTCTACCGACTCACGCGCGCGCGCCCGCACCTCGCGGCCCTCGAAGGCGCCACCGGCGAACCCCAGCAGCGGAGGGCGCGAAACATTCTGGCCACCTACATCGAGCGCGCCGCGAGCCCCGAGGCCACCGCCGCGGCGCAGCGCGCCCGCCGCGCGATCGAGGCCGCCGCGAGGCCCGCGACGCCAGCGCCCACGGTGGTATCGCCGCGCGCTCCGCGCCCGCCCCGCTGACAATCTCCCGCAGGGAACGAAGCCCCGCCGCCGCGGGTTCATCCACCCCGCAGAGGGTCGGAGATAAGTCCCCTCCGGCGGGGGATACACCCCGTCTACCCTTGCAATCCACGGCGGAAGGTCGCAGTTTCCCGCGCTCACGGCGCTGCCCGCCGGCGCCCTCCTTCGTGACGAAAGGCGAACGAGACGATGTTTCCCTGGCTCCTCCAGAAGGTCTTCGGCACCAAGCACGAGCGCGAGCTCAAGAAGCTGCGCCCGATCGTAGCCGCCATCAACGACCTGGAGCCCAAGACCCGCGAGCTCTCCGACGACGACCTGCGCCGCAACACGGTGCGCTTCAAGGAGCGCATCGGCAATGGTGAGTCGCTCGACAAGATGCTCCCCGAGGCCTTCGCGACGTGCCGCGAGGCGGGGCGCCGCGTGCTCAACATGCGGCACTTCGACGTGCAGCTCATCGGCGGCATCGTGCTCCACAAGGGCTCCATCGCCGAGATGAAGACCGGCGAGGGCAAGACGCTCGTGTCGACCCTGCCCGCGTACCTTAACGCCCTCGAGGGCAAAGGGGTGCACATCGTCACGGTGAACGACTACCTCGCCACCCGCGACGCCGAGTGGATGGGGCGCATCCACCGCTTTCTGGGCCTCAACGTGGGCACCGTCGTCAACTCGCAGTCTGACCGCGAGAAGAAGGCCGCGTACCGCTGCGACATCACGTACGGCCAGAACAACGAGTACGGCTTCGACTACCTGCGCGACAACATGAAGTACTCCACGTACGACTGCGCGCAGCGCGACCTGCACTACGCCATCGTCGACGAGGTGGACTCCATTCTCATCGACGAGGCGCGCACGCCGCTCATCATCTCGGGCCTCGGCGAGACGTCGACGCACCTCTACGGCGAGGTCACCAAGATCGTGCCGTACCTCCGCAAGGACGAGCACTACGTCGTCGACGAGAAGGCCCACTCGGTGCAGCTCACCGACGAGGGCATCAGCGAGGCCGAGGAGCGCCTGGGGATCAACAACCTCTACGACCCCAACCACCTCGAGGAGCTGCACGTGCTGCAGCAGTGCCTGCGCGCGCACGCGCTCTACAAGCGCGACGTGAACTACATGGTGACCGACGACGGCAAGGTCGTGATCATCGACGAGTTCACGGGCCGCGTGCTCGCGGGTCGGCGCTGGTCCGATGGCCTGCACCAGGCGGTCGAGGCCAAGGAGTTCGTCAAGGTTCAAGAAGAGAACCGGACGATGGCCACCATCACGTTTCAGAACCTCTTTCGGCTCTACAAGAAGCTCTCGGGCATGACGGGCACGGCCGAGACCGAGGCCGAGGAGCTCCACAAGATCTACAAGCTCGACGTCACGCAGATTCCCACCAACAAGGGCATCAAGCGGCAAGACTTCGACGACCTCGTCTACAAGACCGAGCGCGAGAAGTTCGGCGCCGTGGTCGAAGAGATCGCCGACTGCAACGAGCGCGGCCAGCCCGTGCTCGTGGGCACCGTGTCGGTCGAGAAGAGCGAGGCCATCGCGACGCTCCTCCGCAAGCGCGGCATCAAGCACGAGGTGCTCAACGCCAAGCAGCACGAGCGCGAGGCCTACATCGTGGCGCAGGCCGGCGGTAAGGGCTCGGTCACGGTGGCCACCAACATGGCCGGCCGCGGCACCGACATCATTCTCGGCGGCAACCCCGAGATGCTCGCCAAGGCCGAGATGCTCCTCGCGCGCAAAGACCCGAGCGCCCCCGAGAACACCGAGGAGTACGCGGCCCTCATCGAGCGCTACAAATCGCGCTGCGAGATCGAGAAGGCCGAGGTGGTGGCCGCCGGCGGGCTGCACATCGTGGGCACCGAGCGCCACGAGAGCCGCCGCATCGACAACCAGCTCCGCGGCCGCGCGGGCCGCCAGGGCGACCCCGGCAGCTCGCGCTTCTACCTCTCCCTCGAAGACGACCTCATGCGCATCTTCGCGGGCGAGCGCGTCCAATCGATCATGGATCGGCTGGGCATGGAGGAGGGGGTGCCCATCGAGCACCCGTGGGTCACGCGCTCCGTCGAGAACGCGCAGCGCAAGGTCGAGGCTCGCAACTTCGACATTCGCAAGAACGTGCTCGAGTACGACGACGTGATGAACCAGCAGCGCAAGTCGGTGTACGGCATGCGCCGCGAGACCCTCGAGGGGCGCTACAAGCGCGACGCCACCAAGCGCGAAGACGAAGAGGTGCGCGAGGTCGCCCCGAAGGAGTTCTCGGAAGACACCATCAAGCACATTACCGAGGTGTGCGAGCAGATGGTGCGGCACTTCCCGGTGGCGAAGGCGCTCCCGAAGACCGACACCGACAGCGAGAACGAGGGCTACCGCGGCCCCGCGGCGGGCGCTGCGGCCTCGACGCTCGACGAGATGGAGGCCCTCAACCCCGAGGCCGTCGAGATGGAGGCCTACCACTACTTCGGCGCGATGGTGTCGATCGAGAAGCACCAGAACGACCCGAAGGCGGCCGCGGCGGCGCTCACGAAGCTCGTGCTCTCGTCGCTGCAGCAGCAGCGCGAGCGCATGCTCGACCTCATCGACACGGTCAACGTGCACGACGTCGAGAAATTCTGCGCGGAGACGGCCTCGCGCGACGACTGGGACACGCACTCCATCGCCACGCGCTTCAAGGAGCGCTACGGCGTCGAGCTCCAGGACTACGAGCACCTCGGCAACCGCGAAGACCTCGCGCACGCGATGTTCAAGCAGGCTGAAGGTCACTTCGAAGAGCGCGGCAAGGACGTGCCCGTCGAGTACCTGCTCCGCGCCTTCCGCATGCTGGTGCTCGAAGAGATCGACCGCGCGTGGATCGATCACCTCACCAACATGGACCACCTTCGCGACGGCATCGGGCTCCGCGGCTACGGCCAGAAGGACCCGAAGCTCGAGTTCAAGAAGGAGGGCTTCGACATGTTCACCGCCATGATGCACACGGTGGATTCGAACGTGCTCACGAAGCTCTTTCACACCGAGTTTCGCGCCGCCGAAGACGTCGAGCGCTTCGAAGAGCGCGAGCAGCGCATGGCCGCCGACCGCGAGCGGAGCATGCAGTTCAACCACGCCGACTCGCAGGGCCTCGAAGACGAGGCCGCGATGCAGGCCGCGCTGGAGTCGCTGGGCCTCGAGGCCTCGCAGGTGCAGACCGTACGCCGCCGTCAGCCGGGCTCGCGGCGCGGCGGCGGCGGCGCCAGCCTCCCGCCCCCGGCGTCGGGCGACACCGCGGGCCCCGACGCCTACAGCGCCCCCGAGGCGGCCATTCCGACCGAGAACATTCAGGCCGTGCGTCGCAGCGGCCCGAAGGTAGGCCGCAACGACCCCTGCCCCTGCGGCTCGGGCAAGAAGTACAAGGCCTGCCACGGGCTCAAGCCCGAGGGCGCCGCCGACAGCCCCGCCGATGGGGACGCGGGCTCGACGCCCCGCGAGCCGTAGCGTACTCCCACTGCCCATGACCGCATGGGCGCCCTTCTCCACCGCGAAACAACTGCAGCTCCGCGCGCTCCTCTCGATGCCCCCGCGGGGCCTCGATGAGCTCACGCGAGCGCGCGCCCAGATGGCGGGCCGCGTCGTCTCCCTCGGCGCCCTCGAGGCCCTCTGCGCGGCCGAGGCGGGCTTCGCCGGGCGCCTCTTCGACCGCATCGTTCCGTCGGTGTTTTCGCACGCGCGCGCGCTCCTCGCGCACGACAGCCCCGCGCTCGCGCTGCACCAGGTCGGCGGCGCGACGCGCACGGCCCTCACGCGCGCCGACGCCGCGGGCTGGGTCGCCCACATGGTGCTCGGCACGCTGCCCAACCTCGGGATGCTCCACCCCGACGTCGACTTCGCGCGGCTCCTCGCGGGCGAGCTCCCCTCGCAGCACGCCCGGCTGCGCTGCGTGCTCGCGTACTTCGACCGCATCGCCGACGGAGCTCCGCGGGGGCGCCTCGTCGTCGAGCGCGCGGTGACGCCGCCGCGCGCCGCGATGGAGTGGGCCATGGACCCGTCGCCCCTCACCGACCTCACCGTCGACGCGCGGGGCACCATCGAAGACGCGCGCGGTCATCTGCAGGTCGATTTCGCCAACGAGTTTCTGGGCGGGGGCGTGCTCCGAAAGGGCTGCGTACAAGAGGAAATTCGCTTCGCCGTGGCCCCCGAGCACATGGCCGCGATGATCCTCTCGCCGCGCATGCGCGCCGACGAGGCCATCGTGATGCGCGGCGCCGAGCGCTTCGCCGCTGCGACGGGCTACGCGAGCAGCTTCGCCTACGCGGGGCCCTTCCACGACCCCGTCGCGCGCCTCGCCGACGGGAGCGCCGACGTCGATTTCGTGGCCATCGACGCGGTCGATTATCGCCGCGCCGACGCGGCCGCGCAGTACGGCGACGGCGCCATGCTCCGCGAGCTCAACAAGGCCCGCGCAGGCTTCGTACGCGACGCGCGCAACCTCCCGGTGGCCACGGGCAACTGGGGCTGCGGCGCGTTTCGGGGAGACCCCGCGCTCAAGGCCGTTCTCCAGTGGATCGCGGCGTCGGCCGAGGGGCGCGCCGTGCGCTACTGCACCTTCGGCGACGCGCGCGTGGGCGAGCTCGCGCGCTTCGCAGACCGCGCGCGGACGCGCTTCGCCACGGCGGGCGACCTGTGGATGAAGCTCCGCGCGGCCGTGGGCGACGGGGGCGACGGGCTCTTCGAGAGGCTCGCGGGCTGAAGATCGTTCTTCTGGCTGGCGCGGCCTTCGGGCTAGAGTCTTCTCCGCGTAATTCTGTCGGTATTCGCGGCCTCACGGAGAGGTGTCGCGCGCGCCGATTCCCACATGGAGAGGAAGTGCCTCGATGGCTGGTGGTGCACCTACGGCCAGGCCCGCGCCGTTTCTCAAACCCCTCGACCGGCTCGACCGCGGAGTGCTCCTCGCCGAGAGCGCGCTGAGCCTCGTGACCGTCGGCTTCATGCTCTTCGCGGCGGTCTCCGAGTCGACCTCGCGCGTGCTGCAGAACACCTCGGCGCGCGCCCTCGTCGCGGCGACGCTGTGGGCCCTCGCGCTGGGCCTCAAGCTCAACGGCCCGGCGCAGCCCCTCTCGCGCCGCGACGGCCTCGACGTGCCCGACCCCACGGGGGCGACGCTCGCGCAGAGCCTCGCCACGCGCTTCTTGAAGAAGGAGCTCGCGCGCGGCGCCGCCCTGCAGCGCGGCCTCGCCGTGGCGATCCCCCTCTCGATCGCGCTGGGCTTCGTCACCGAGCGCCTCGTGGGCGCGGTGCTCCCCGTCGCGGGCGAGGTGCTCATGCACGGCACCATCTGGGCGGCCTTTCTGGGCGCCAGCTTCGCCACGCGCGGGCGCAAGCACCTCGCCATCGACGCGCTCTCGCGCATGCTGCCCGACCGCGGCCGCCGCGCGCTCGTCGGCGTGTCCGCCACGCTCGGCGCCTTCGTGGCCTTCGCGCTCGCGTCGGGCATCTACGGCTCGCTCCACGAGGCCGTGCTCCAGGCCGAAGAGACCACGCGGCAGAACCTCGCGAACCACATCACCAGCACGGTCGATCGGTCCTTCGAGTTTCAGTTCGTGATCCCCGCGGGCTTCTCGTTCATCGGCCGGCGGCTCATCCTGCACGCCTTCCACGAGTTTGTGGCCTCGTTCTCGGGCTTTCGCGCCGAGGATCACGCGAAGCCCGCG
>CAISKJ010001032.1 GCA_903885885.1 uncultured delta proteobacterium | reverse complement strand
GTCGAGCGCCTTCGCGGCGAGCTTCTCGCGCCCCACGGCGAGCATGTTGCGCGAAGGGTCGAGGCCCACCAGCGTCGCATCCGTGTGCGTGCGCGCCGTGAGGATCGCGAGGTCGGCGGTGCCCGTCGCGAGGTCGAGCACGCGCGCGCCAGGCTTCAATTCAAGGGATTTTACCGTGGCGCGACGCCAGCGCTGGTCGACGCCGAGGGAGATCACCCGGTTGAGCAGGTCGTAGCGCGACGCGATGGCGTCGAACATGGCGCCGCTGCCGTTGCGCGGAACGATCGCGCCGCTCATGGCCGCACCGCGTGGCCGTTGGCGTGACCGTTCATCGCGGGCGCGGCGACGCTCGCCTCGCCCTCGGATTTGCGCGCGTGGAGCTTCATGTGTCCCTTTTGAATCCCTTCGCCCGCGAGCGCGCGGAGCGCCGCGAGGTTCGACGCGAGGCCCGCCGCGGCGAGCACCACCGCGAGCTCTTGCGCGCCTGCCACGCGCAGCACCTGAAAGGCCGCCCGCACGCCCGCGTGCGCCGTCGTCGAGCCGCCGACGGTGCCCACCGCGAGGGGCAGCTCGGCGCGGCCCGTGAGCCCCGTGGCCGTGCGCGCCCACGTGCTGAGCGGGCGGTACTTCCCCTCGAGCGACACGAACGCGTGCGCCGCTGCTTCGAGCGAGCGCCAGTCTTGCCCGAGGGCCACCGCCGCGGCGTCGAGGCCGTTCATGAAGCCCTTGTTGTGCGTGACCGCGCGGTGCACGTCGAGCTCGGCGAAGCGGCTCGCGCGCCAGATGCCGTCGGCCACCGCGGCGCCGCCCACGGCCTCGGCGCTCACGTCGCAGCGCACGCGCACGCGGCGGCGCAGCGTGAGGTTGCTCAGAATGCGCAGCCCCAGGGTGCCGCCCACGAGCGCGTGGAGCTCGTCGGCCACCGCCTCGACCACCGTGTCGACGGTGTTGGCGCCCATCGCGTCGCCCACGTCGACGTAGAGGTGCACCACCATCACGCCCGCCGCGCGGTCGAGCACGCGCACGTCGAGGTCGCGGCACCCGCCGCCGCGCTCCACCATGCGCGGAATCGACGCGTCGCCCGCGCGCAGCACGCGCTCGCGCTCGGCCATCACACGCTCCGCGGCGCGGTCGGGGTCGGCCACGTCGTCGAACTGCACCTGCCCCGTCATGATGGGCGCGTCGGCCTCGCCGAAGAACCCGCCCGACTCGCGCACCATGCGTGCGGCGTTGGAGGCCGCGGCCACGACCGAGGGCTCCTCGACGGCCATGGGCACCACGAGGTCGCGCTGGTTGATGCGAAAGTTGAGCGCTACCGAGAGCGGGAGCCCGTGCACCGAGATCACGTTCTCGCTCATCTTGTCGGCCGCGCTCACGCCCAGGGCGCCGCCGCGTTCGAACCACCGCCGCGCCTCCGGGTCGAGCGCCGCGTGCTCGGTGAGCGCGTCGAGCCGCGCGCCCACGGGGAGCTTGTAGAAGCCGTGAATGCGGCTGTTGATCGCGTCGCTCATACGGGCCTCGCGAGGGCGCGCAGGCCGTCGAGCACGCCGCGCAGCTCGCCCGGCGCGAGCGCCTGCGGGCCGTCGCTGAGGGCGCCGCCGGGGTCGTCGTGGGTCTCGATCATCACGCCCGCCGCGCCCGCGCCGATGGCCGCCCGCGCGAGGGGGGCCACCAGGTCGCGGCGCCCCGTGGCGTGCGACGGATCCACGATCACCGGGAGCTTGTAGACGTGCGTGAGGAGCGCCACGGCGCCGAGGTCGAGCAGGTTGCGCGTGAGCGGGTCGAAGCCCCGGATGCCGCGCTCGCAGAAGATCACCCCGGGCGCCCCGTGCGAGAGGAGGTACTCGCCCGCGAGGAGCCACTCTTCGATCGTGGCCGCCATCGCGCGCTTGAGGAGCACGGGCCGCCCCGCGCGCCCGATGGCCTTCAGGAGCGCGAAGTTCTGCATGTTGCGCGAGCCCACCTGCACGAGGTCGGCGTACTCGCTCACGAGCCCGACGTCGCCCTCGCCGAGCGCCTCGGTCACCACGCGGAGGCCGTGCGCGTCGGCCGCGCGGCGCAGCCAGCGGAGGGCCACCTCGCCGTGGCCCTGAAACGCATACGGCGACGTGCGAGGCTTGTAGGCCCCGCCGCGGAGCATCTGCGCGCCCGCCGCGGCCACGCGGGCGGCGAGGGCCTCGATGCGCTCCTCGCCCTCGACGGCGCAGGGGCCGCAGAGGAACACGGGCCTGCCCGGCGCGCCCACGGCGACGCCGCGCACGTCGACGACGGGGCCCTGCGCGGTGACGCGCGGGTGCGGCGACGGGGGCGCGGCGACAGAGGCCACGCCCTCGATGTGGGAGAGCTCCGACGGGCTCACGGCGGTCGAGGCGGCCGAGACCACGTAGTGCAGCACGCGCGTGCCGTCGGTGAGGGGAGAGACCCAGAGCCCGCGGGCCGCGAGCGCCTTGCGTAC
>CAISKJ010001031.1 GCA_903885885.1 uncultured delta proteobacterium | reverse complement strand
CGAGCCTGCGCGCGAAGATCGAGAGGGGGTAGCTCATCGCAAAGTACAGGAAGGCGCAGAGGAGCCCCCGGCACCACGTAGCTCCGCGTGTCGACCGCGACGATGGTCATGCGCTTGGTGAGCTCGACCACGGTGATCACCGACACGAGCGAGCTGTCTTTCAAGAGCGCGATAAAGTCGTTGGTGACCGACGGGAGCGCCATGCGAAACGCCTGCGGGAGCACCACGCGCCGCAGCGCGAGGGGCGTGCTCATGCCGAGCGACAGGGCGGCCTCCATCTGGCCCTTGGGCACGCCCTGGATGCCCGCGCGGTACACCTCGGCCTCGTAGGCCGCGTAGTTCATCCCGAGGCCCAGAATGGCCGCCACGAAGGCGTCGAGGCGCACCACGCTCGCGAGGCCGTAATAGAGCACGTAGAGCTGTAGGAGCACCGGCGTGCCGCGGTAGAACTCCACGTAGGCGCCCGCGATGCGCGCGAGGGGCGCCGGGCCGTAGAGGCGCGCCACCGCGAGGCCCAGCCCCAGGGGGATCGCGAGCATCATCGCGAGGATCGACAGGAGCAGCGTGACGCCCGCGCCCTTCACGAAGAGCATCGCCTGACCGAAGGTCATCCGGTGCGGCGCGGTGCTCGACACCGAGGCCCCCGGCGGTCCGGCGCTGCCGGGCGCGGAGGGCCCCTGACCGAGCATGCGCTGCTGCTCGGCTTCGCCCCAGGTGCGGAGGCCGAGCTGACGGTCGTTGTAGATGTTCTCGCGGCGGAGAATCTGCTCGAGCTCGCCGCGCTCGATGACGCGCGCGAGGGCGGCGTCGAGGGCGTCGGAGAGGTCGTTGTCGGCGGGGCGCGACGCGATGGAGTAGAAGCCGTCTTGCAGGTCGCCCACGACGCGCAGCTCGGGCTTGGGCACGCCGTAGATGGTCGCGATGATGTCGTCGAGGAGCACCGCGTCGTTGCGGCCCGCGACGCAGTCGGCGTAGGGCTCCTCGGTGCCCTCGTAGCCCACGACCTCGGCGTGGTCTTTGAGAATCTCTTCGGAGAACGAGTTGGTGAGCGTGCCGACGCGCAGCCCGCGCAGGGCGTTGATGTCGGCCCGCACGCGGGGGTTGTCGCGCCGCGCCATGAGCCGCGCGGCGAAGACGTAGTAGGGCCGCGAGAAGCGCACGCGGCCGACGCGCGGGCGGGTGACCTCGAGGCCGTTGAGAATCACGTCGAAGGTGCCGCGCTCGAGGGAGGGCACGAGCGCCGACCAGTCGTTCTGCACGAACTCCGCGCGCACGCCGAGTTCGCGGGCGAGCGCGTTGGCGAGGTCGACTTCGAAGCCCTTGTTGCGCCCGGCGTGGTCGGGGTCTTCGTACACGTAGGGCGCGCCGCCCTGCACGTCGCCGCCCCAGCGGAGCACCCCCGCGGCGCGCACGCGGCGGAGGCTGCCGTCTTCGCGCCGCGCGGCGCCGGAGCCGCCGTCGCCCGATCGGGCCGCGGGTGCGCGCGTGGCGGCGCGCTCGCCCTGGCACGAGAGGAGCCCCGCGACGAGCGCCGCGAAGGCCATGAAGCGCCGCAGGGCCGAGGCCGGGAGGGTGTAGGTCATGGGCGTCAGAACCACGTCGTGAGGCCGGCGGTGACGGTCGTCTGGTTGCTCTCGGTGGCCACGTCGTAGGGCGCGCCCGTGGGGTTGCCCATCGCGTCCATGGGCGTCACACGGGGGACGTCGCCGCTGTAGAAGAGCGGGAAGTCGGCGCGGTCGTGGCGGGCCTCGAGGCGCAGCGACACGTGCGAGCCGGGGTGAAAATCGAGCGTGAGGGTGCCCGACCCGAGGAGCGTCGAGCGCGTGGGATCATCGAGGTTGTCGGCGTGAAAGAGGTTCTGCCCCGACGAGCCCGAGAAGGTGCGCACCACGTCGCCGCGCGCCGCCACCGAGAACCACGAGAGAATGTCGACCTTGGCGAAGAGGGCCGCGCCGAACCAGCCGTCGATGGTGTCGCCGCGCGTCGGCTCGAGGCCCGAGAACACGTGCCCGCGGAGGAAGAGCCTCTCCGTCGCGTGCCACTGGCCGTACACGTCGAAGGTGTGGCGCGCGTAGGGCCCGCGCGGGTCGTCGGCGTTGCGCTCGTTGCCGACCATGTAGTTGAAGAAGAAGTAGGTGTCCTCGTCGTCGGGGTTCTCCCACTCGAGCGACACCATCACCGACTTGCTGCTGTTGTTGTCGGTGACGATGCGGTCCCAGCCGTTGTACACGCCGCCGCGCGCCGTCCATCCGCGGCCCGGTCGACGTTGGCGCGGAAGCCCCCGATTTGATAGGGCATGATGGCGAAGAGGTTGCTCGTCGACCAGTTCCAGTTGAGATAGTTGGTGTTGTACTCGGGGCCGAAGGGCACATTGAAGAGCCCGCCCTCGATCGACAGGCGGTGGAGCGGCGTCGTCCACTCGGCCGTCACCTGCTGGAGGAGGCGCCACAGGAGGTCTTCCTCGGGGCTGCGCTCACCGGTCCAGAACTGCTCGGTGAAGGCGCCGAGTTGGAGCTGCACGAGACCCTTCACGGGCCCCGCGTTCCACTCCGTCGAGAGCAGCGCGTTCTGGAGCCCGATCATGTTGTGGCGCGTGTCGTACCAGCGCCACGCCGTGATGCCGTTCGAGGGCTCGTTGAAGTTGTAGCTGTACGCACCCTCCAGCGTGCCGTGGAAGTGCACCGCGGGGGCGGGGGTCTCCTCGGCCTCGGCCTCGGCCGCAGGCGCCGCGCTGGCCTCCACGGGGGTCGTGGCCGCCGTCGACGCCGAGGCCTCTTCGCCCCCGCCGGAGGTGCTCGCCGCGGGCGCGGCGGCGTCGGCCGGCGCAGCCTCGGGCGGGGTGGGTGCAGACTGTTGCGCCTGGGCCAGCGCGGGCATGAGCGCGAGCGCGCCGCACAAAAACGGTGTGACCAATTTCATGGGTAGACCTGTCCCTACATCCCGATGGAGGACGCTCGCCCCGCAACCTCGACGCAGAGCGGCCAACGAATATCATGCAGACGCCTTGCGCCACCGGAAATAAACGGCCCTCCGCGCGCTGGTGATACCGTACCGACATGACGCAGTTTCGCTCTGTGGACCCGCGCGACGGAGGCCTCCGCGGCGAGCGCCCCGAGGCCACCGCACACGACCTCGAGGCCGCCCT
>CAISKJ010001030.1 GCA_903885885.1 uncultured delta proteobacterium | reverse complement strand
GGGGTGAAAGCCCTGCGAGTAGAACATCGGGAGCTCGGCGCGGCGAAACACGCGCGGCACGAGGCGCACGAGGTCGAGGTGGCTCTCGAACGCGGCGCGTCCCAACCGGCGGAAGGCCACGCGGTAGCGCTTCGGCTCGCCCTGCGCGAACGATGCCTTGGGGCGGCGCTCCTCGGGGGTGACCACCGCGGGGCGCTCCTTCGGTTCGCGGCGGCTCTTCGCGCTGAGCTGCGAGAGGTACACGAAGCGCTCCTCGCGCATGGTGCTGAGGTCGCACGCGACGCCGCAGTCGTAGCAGACCAGCTTGCGCGTGTCGGCGTGGGCGTCGTCGAGGTTCGTGTGGTGAATGAACTGCCCCACGGCCTTGCCGCAGGGGGGCGACAGGCGGTTCTGCAGCGCCTTGCGGTACTCGCGGAGCAGAAAGCCGTCTTCGAGGCCGAGGTCGAGGTGATCCCACGGGAGGCGCCCATCGACGGGGATGGTGCCGAGGAACATCCCCACGTCGACCTCGCGCTCGCGGAGCACGTCGGTCCAGAGGTCCCAGCGGAGGCGCTCCTCCCACGAGTCGAAGCGGGCGCCGCGCGTGTACACCTCTTCGAGCACGTCGGCGAGGCGTCGATCGCCGCGGGCGAGCACGCCCTCGATGGTGCTCCCGTGCGACTCGTGGAGGCGCAGGTCGACCTTGGTTCGCCGCGACTCGTCACGGAGGAGGCCCTGCTTGCGCTGGATCTCGCCGAGGGCGTCCATCGCGCACCACTGAAAGGGCGTGTGGGGCTTCGGCACGTGCGTCGACACCGACACGGTGACGGTGGGCCCCTTGCCCTTCTGCACCTTGCGCCCGATGTCTCGCGCCTTCTTGCCCGTCTCGACGATGCCCATGACGTCTTCGTCTTGCTCGGTGGGCAGGCCGATCATGAAGTAGAGCTTCATCTTGGACCAGCCGCGCGAGAAGACCCGCTGCGCCGTCTCCATGAGCTGCTCTTCGGTGACGTTCTTGTTCACCACGTCGCGCATGCGCTGCGTGCCCGCTTCGGGCGCGAAGGTGAGCCCCGTGGCGCGCACGCTCTGAATCTCGTCGAGGAGCTCTTCGCCCAGGCCGTAGGCGCGCAGCGACGACACCGACAGCGACACCTTCTCGCCCTTGAGCCGCTCGGTGACCTTGTTTACAAGAGGCGCGATGCACGAGTAGTCGGCGGTCGAGAGGCTCGTGAGCGAGGCCTCGTCGTAGCCGCCGTCTTTCACGGCCTTCACGATCGTGTCGACCACGCTCTCGGGCGAGCGCTCGCGCACGGGGCGGTAGATCATGCCCGCCTGGCAGAAGCGGCAGCCCTCGGTGCAGCCGCGCGCGATCTCGACGGAGATGCGATCGAACACCGTCTCGGTGGCGGCCACGGGGCCGTCGTGCGGAAAGGGGTGCTCGTTGAGGTCGGGGATGAACGCGCGGCGCACCGGCAGCGAGGCCTCGGGCGCGAGCGCGCGGTCGACCACGAGGCGCCCCGAGCGGTCGTCGAGCTTCGTCTCGTAGAGCGCGGGGACGTACACGCCCTCGAGCGTGGCGAGCTTGCGGAGGCGCTCGGCGCGGGGCACGCCGGCGTCGCGCAGGGTCGTCCACATGAGGGCGATCTCGGGGGTGACCTTCTCGCCGTCGCCGATGACCACGGCGTCGAAGAAGGGCGCGATGGGCTCGCAGTGCGTGGCCACGGGGCCGCCGCCGAGCACGAGGGGGTCGGCCTCGCCGCGGTCGGCCGCGCGCAGCGGAATGCCGCCGAGGTCGAGCATGAGGAGCACGTTGGTGAACGTGAGCTCGAACTGCAGCGAGAAGCCCACCACGTCGAAGTCGCGCAGGGGCCGCGCCGTCTCGAGCGTCACGAGGGGGAGAGCCCGCGCGCGGAGCTCGGCCTCCATGTCGCTCCACGGCGCGTAGGCGCGCTCGGCGGTGAGCTTCGGGTGCCCGTTGAGGATCCCGTAGAGGATCTTGAACCCGAGGTGGCTCATGCCGATGTCGTAGAGGTCGGGGAAGGCCAGCACGACGCGCGTGATGCCCGCGTTCCAGGGCTTTACGACGGCCCCGTGCTCGCCGCCGAGGTAGCGCACGGGCTTCTCGATCTTGTGAATGAAGGCGGCGTACGGGTGCTCGGTCTCGGTGGTCATCGGTTCGGTGCTCTCGGCGCGCGAGGTGCGCAGGGACGCTGCTTGTGGCCGCATGCGCGCGGGGTGTCAAGCGGCGCCACGAGGCGCGCAGATGCGTCGAAGCTTCGTCGAGAAACGGAGACCGTGGGCGACGCGCGCCCCCGCGCCGATCAGCCGGGCGGGTTGATGGGCGCGAGGTTGAGCCCGCCCGAGTACATGTACGAGGTATAGGCCGCGACGCCGTAGACCTTGGCGCCGAAGGGGCGGCCGTCGACGGTGGCGAGGGTGTGCGTGCCGCCCGCCATGCGAATGACCCGCACCTCGAGGTTGGCGCCGACGGGGAAGGGGCCGCGGACCGTGGCGGGGTCGAGGGCGTTGCCGTCGAGGGTGAGCTCGGCGCCGATGGGGGTCGTGGCGTTGACGTAGTTGAGCCGGTACGTGTCGGGGATGAGCACGTCGTAGCGGTTGCGAAACTGCTCTGTGGGGACCTCGAAGGCCATCGCGGGGTCGCCCACGCACTCGTCGCGGTCGGGCGGGCTCTGGCCGGGCAGAGGGACGCACAGGGGGTTGCTCCCGAGGCCCACCATGAACTGCGTGACGAGGATGGGGCGCTCGCCGGTGACCACGAAGTTCTCGGAGGTTTCGAACTCGCAGAACTGGCCGCGGGCGAGGGAGCGGTTGCACGCCGCGGGCGTGGAGATGCCGTCGAAGGTGAGGGGGTTGTTGTCGGCCTGCGACATGATGCGCACGAGCGATCGCTCGTTGGGCACGTTGGAGCGCTCGCGCAGGAAGGTGACCGCGTAGCGGCGCCCCCACGTGGCCGAGGGGAGCAGCTGCTCCTCGAGGTGGTCGCACGCGGCGGTGTCTTCGGGCACGTTGACGCAGTCGTGGCCGACGAACACGGCGATGGGGCCGTTGGCGCGGATGGTCGACCCCGTGAGGTCTTCGCCGCCGCGCGTGCCCACGAGTTGGAGCACGTCGCCGCGCTGCAGGGTGAAGGTGTGGCGCCCCGGCGCGAGCGTGCGGAGAAAGTTGGACGGGTCGCCCACGGTTGCGCGCGTGTCGACGGTGACCTCGATGGGCGATGCGCCGTCGGGCCCCGTGGTGTCGGGACCGCCGCTCACGATGGAGACGAAGGCGCCGTAGGGGACGCCCGTGGAGCTTCGCATCGGCACCCAGTTGGGCCGCGTAACGACGATGTACTCCTGGTTGCGCGGGTCGCCGAGCACGTTCTGCGGGAGGAGCATCGACGCGTCGGCGGTGTACGAGAACGTCGTGCTCGACCCGGCGCCGGTGCGGTACTCGAGGGGGTTGAACTGGTACGCCGCGAGGGGCACGTCGGAGAGCACGCGGTAGGAGCCCGCGTGCTGCGCGGTGCGCCCGTAGGCCGAGTGCGCCTGGCAGTCGCCGAAGGGGAGGGGGAAGCACGCCGCCGAGCTGCCCTTGAGCACGTCGATCCACGGGAGGTTGACGCGCTCGACGGAGCCCGCCGCGACGGTGCGCTCGATGATCGACCCGAGGCGACCGCCGGTGATCGTGACGTGGGCGTCGCGCGCGCTCGAGTTGGCGAGCACCACCGCGTACTGAAAGCTGTAGTTGAGCGGCGAGTTGGGCGTCGGCGTGGCCCAGTACTCGCAGCCGAGGTACGAGTTTTCGTTGCCCGGGTCGGCGGGGCACACGCGCTGACACACGCCGTCGGTGCAGTGCTCGTTGGAGGCCGAGTCGCACGAGAGGTGGTCGACCCAGCTCTGACCGTCGGCCGCGCAGTGCTGCGGGGCGTCGGGGCTGCCGGGGTTGCAGCGCACCGTGTTGGGCACGCACACGCCGCAGGGGTGCGCGCCGCCGAGGCAGCGCGCGTCGCCC
>CAISKJ010001029.1 GCA_903885885.1 uncultured delta proteobacterium | reverse complement strand
GATCCTGCGCCAGCTCATGGGTCACTGGCGCAGCTACGAGATCCACGTGTTCGACGCCGCCCGCAACGTGGCGCTGCGCGCGATCCACCCGTTCCGGTGGTTCTTTCAGCGCCTCGAGGTGGTGGGGGCCGACGGGCGCCCCATCGGCGCGCTCCAGCAGCGCTTCGCGTTCTTCTCGAAGTCCTTCGACGTCGAAGACGCGCAGGGGCGCACCATCATGACCGTGCGCTCGCCCCTGTGGCGCCCGTGGACCTTTCCCTTCGAGCGCAACGGCCAGCAGGTGGGCACGGTGATGAAGAAGTGGAGCGGCGGGCTCACCGAGCTCTTCACCGACGCCGACACGTTTCGCATCGAGTACGGCGCCGCCGAGCTCAACCCCGACGAGCGCGCGCTCCTCCTCGCGGCGGGCCTCTTCATCGACATGCAGTACTTCGAACAGAAGGCCCACACGAGCGCGTAGGCGCGGGCGCCCCTCGTCGCGTCAGAAGCTCGGCATGCGCAGGGCCTTCACGTGAAAGAGCCCGCGCTGCATGTTGCGGCGGTCGATGTTGTCGATCACGCGCTCGCCCATGGGCATCTCGGTCACACTGGTCGGCAGCACGCCGCGCGCCCTGCGCGGCCTGCCGAGGTACGCGGCGCACGCGCGCGACAGGTGCATCTGCAGGAGCGCGCGCGTCGTGGCGCTGCCGAGGTCCGCGTGGCTGAGCACGAGCACGCGCTCGGCGCTGTTGGGGACGCGCGCCTCGAGGTCGTCGAACATCATCGCGGCCGTCACATCGTCGGGCGCGATCAGCACGTAGGGGCGCCCCGGCAGCGGATCGCACTGGAGCAGCTCGGCCACCAGCGCGGCGCTCGGGCGCTCCGCCGCCCACGTCACCACGATGGGCGCCCCGCCCTCGGCGTCGGCGCGTGCGATCACCCCTTCGGCGCGGTCGACCTGCGCCACGAGCCGCGCCTTCGCGACGCCCACCGCGAACAGCGCCTCGGCCACGGGCTGGCAGACCTTGGGATCACGGGGACCGACGACGAGGCAGGCGGCGTACTTGATCGTTTCCATCTCGCTCTTCTCTATCGGCGCGACGGCAAATACCTTGAATGTCCCGCGCGAATCCCATAACAGCACGCCCAAGCGGCACGGCATGTCGATTTGGAACACCCTATAATTTAATAATATTTCATCAGCCAAGGCCCACGGCATCGCACCGCCTTCATGGGCCGAGCCCGCGGGGTGCGGCTCCTGCGCGTCGAGGCATGAAGAGCGGCGCCGCTCAGAACGTGGGCATGCGCAGGGCCTTCACGTGAAAGAGCCCGCGCTGCATGTTGCGGCGGTCGATGTTGTCGATGACGCGCTCGCCCACGGGCATCTCGGTGACGGCGACAGGCATGGCCCCGCGCGCCCTGCGCGGCCTGCCGAGGTACGCTGCGCAGGAGCGCGACAGGTGCATCTGCAGGAGCGCGCGCGTCGTGGCGCTGCCGAGCTCCGAGTGGCTGAGCACGAGCACGCGCTCGGTGCAGTTGGGGATGCTCGCCTCGAGGTCGTCGAACATCACCGCGGCCGTCACGTCGTCGGGCGCGATCAGCACGTAGGGGCGCCCCGGCAGCGGGTCGCACTGGAGCAGCTCGGCCACCAGCACCGCGCTCGGGCGCTCCGCCGCCCACGTCACCACGATGGGCGCCCCGCCCTCGGCGTCGGCGCGCGCGATCACCCCTTCGGCGCGCTCGACCTGCGTCACGAGACGGGGCTTCGCGACCCCCACCGCGGACAGCGCCTCGGCCACGGGCTGGCAGACCTTGGGGTCACGGGGACCGATCACGAGGCAGGCGGGGTACTTCATCGTTTCCATCTCACCCTTCTCTATCGGCATCATCACAAAAACCATGAACGTCCCACAAGTGTCCCGCGCAAACGTGCCGCTATGGCACAAACATACCTCTTTGAAACGCACTATGTTTTCAGCACATTTTAGGGGTAAAGGCCTCACCGAAGAGCACCGTTGTTATGGGCAAACGCCATGAACAACGCCACCGACTCTCGGAACTCGAACCTGCCTGAAAACGCACGCACTCGCGTCGAGGGCGGCGAGTTTCCCTCGGGCTCGTACCCCGCGTACGCGGTGCTCATGCCGCCGCCGCCCGAGGCGGGCTCGGCCCTCGTCGGCGACCTCACGACGGAGGTGCGTCGCCTGCGTCCGCCGCCGCGCGACCTCGCGAGCTCGATCCGCGCGCTGAGCGCACCGCCGGCGCCGGCCTCCGCGCGCACCAATCCCCCGGCGGCGCTCGCCACCGTGACGCGCGCCGACGCGCGACGCCGCGAGCGGCTCGCCACGGCCCGCGTGCTCGTCGCCTCCGTGGTGTGCGGCGCCCTCCTCGGCGTGCTCATCGAGCGCCTCGTGAGCGCCTTCCAGGGCTGCTGAGCCGCGCCGCGGGGCGCGCGGGCGCCGCAGCGACGGCGATTGAAGGGTGATTTTCGATCGCGCGCAGGCCGACGGCGGAATCAAACCATCCTAGAGAGAGAGACACGGACGACGCGAGACACCACGCGCACCTCGTTTGCGCGGTTTGCACGGCAGAGCGACGTGATCTTCGCGGACGCCAGCCGCCGCCAGAACCTCGATGGACGCGTCGAGGGCCGCTCGACCTACCGGTAGCCCGCGGCTCTCACTCCGCAGCCGGCTGCGCACGCCCCGATGCATCGGCGACGCGGTCTACGAAGCCTCGCGCTTCGCCTTGCATTCGCGAGCGATCATCGACAGAACGGTGCGTGCCCGCAGCCCGAGGCGCCCGCCGTCACAGCGGTGCGCGCGGTCTCACTGCATGGGCGATCGAGGTTGGTGATGTCCGACGCCGAGCGTTCCGGAGACTTCAAGAACCCTGTCGTGTGCGCCTGGTGCACGAAGACGATGCGCGAGGGCTCACCGGGCCTCCCGACGTCGCACGGCATCTGCGCGGCGTGCGTCGTCACGTGGGACGAGGTCGAAGACATTCACGCCATCTCGGCGGCGCGCGCCGACACGCTGCCCTGGGGCGCGATCAGGCTCCGCGGCGACGGCACCGTCGAGCAGTACAACGCCGCCGAGTCGGCGTACTCGCGGCGCGCGTCCGGCGACGTGATCGGCAAGCACTTCTTTCGCGAGGTGGCGCCCTGCACCGCGGTGCGCGAGTTCGAAGGGGCGCTCGACGAGATGCGCGCGAGCGGCGTCAACGGCGTCGCCGAGCTCGACTTCAGCTTTCGCTTCCCCGGGCGCACCATGAAGGTCTCGATTCGCATGGTGTACTCGGCCCTGCGCGATTCAACCGTCATTCTGGTGCGGCCCCTCGACGGAGCGGCTCCCCGCTGAGAAGTCACCGCATGGGGGCTCGCACGTAGCGCGCCGACTGCGCGCGTCCGAGACATCGTGGACCGCGCCCCCCCTCGTGCCCACGCACCAGGGCCGCCGCGGCCCCGCGCGACCATCGTCCCCCGTAGCGGCAGCGCGTGCTACGCAGCGGATCGATACAGGACCATCGTCTTTTCACAACCCAGGACTCGAAGTGCGAACCCGCCAGCGTTGTGGCTCTTTTGCGTCGAGGCGCCGACGCAAAGGGGCGCCGCCCCCAACGCGCTCATCGTCGCCCCAACTCCGTTGACGGGTGACGCGGCTCGGAGAATACCGAGGGCGGAGGGCGCGACGCGGGAAGGGCCGCGCGCAGGGCGCCCGCCATGAGACGCAGCGCAGTGGCGAGGGCCGCGTCGGGTGTGCCCTCGGAGGCCTCGGTCAGGGCCGCGCAGGCCGTGTCGGGCGAGGGCGCGGCGAGGGATTCGGCGGCGCGCGCGAGGGCGCTCCCGGCCAGGGGCTCGGGGCGCTCGCGGTCGACGAGCAGGAGGCACACGTGGCGGCCGAGGTGGGCCAGGTCGGCGAGGCCCTCGAGGGCGGCGAGGTCGCGCGACGCCGCCGCGCGCACGGCGCTGCGATGCGGCAGGAGGAGCTCGCGGGTCTGCGCGGCGAGGTCGGCGCGGAGCTCCTCGACGGCGGCGAAGGCGGGGCGCCACGCGGAGGCCGCGGCGGCGCGCGACGCGGGGTCGACGCAGGCCGCCGCGGCGCGGCGCAGGGGG
>CAISKJ010001028.1 GCA_903885885.1 uncultured delta proteobacterium | reverse complement strand
GTCACGGCCATCGCGCTCACGGCGGTTTCCGACCCCGACCCGATCCCGGGCAACAGCAACCCGGCGGTGGTGCAAACGGCGCTTTCGTACTGAGGTCTGCGCGCAGCGAGGCGACGCGGGCGTGATAGCGTCGCGCATCATGAGAAGGCTCTCCGTGCCCGCCGCGCTCGTGGTCGTCCCCCTCGCCCTGGGCTGCGCGTCCGATGCGCCGCTCGACGCGAGCGCCGACGCCGTCACCGACCTCGTCGACGCGGGCGACGCGATGGATGCGGTCGACACGCTGGACGCGGGCGACGCGATGGACGCCGCCCTCGACGCGATGGACGCCGCCCTCGACGCCTACCCCGAGGTGGACATCATGTTCTCCGAGCGGCGCGAGGTGGTGATCCCCGACGATGCGCCCCGTCCCGTGTGCGAGGGCCGACGCGACGACGCGGGTGTGTCGTGCCGCGAGGAGAACGTGCAGGGCACCGGCCTCTTCTGCATACGGTACCGCTGCGACGCCGACGACGGGGGCGCGAGCCTCAACGACTGCTGTCGCCTCGTGGGCTGATAGCCCCGTCGGCGGTCCGGTCGGGACCGCGCAGAGAGCATCGCCGGGCGCTGTGATGGTGCTATTTACTTCGACGTATCGCGGTGCAACGATGCGCCGCACGCTGGAAGGAGCGAGAAGATTGCCATGGGGATGCTCGATCGTCTGGGTCGCGCGATCAAATCGAATCTGAACTCGATCATCGACAAGGCGGAGGATCCCGCCAAGATGATCGCGCAGACGATCGACGACATGCAAGACGAGCTGAAGAAGGCGCGCGCCGACCTCGTGAGCTCGCTCGCCACCGTCAAGCAGCTCGAGAAGAAGTACAAAGACCAGGCTGAGATGGGGCAGACCTGGGAGCGCCGCGCGATGCTCGCCCTCGAGCACGGCGACGACGAGCTGGCCCGCGAGGCGCTGCGCAACAAGAAGAAGTCCGAGGGCGACGCGGCCGACACCGACCGCCTGCGCGAACAGCAGGCGGCGTACGTGAGCGAGCTCAAGTCGACCATCGACCAGCTCGAGCGCAAGGTCGACGAACTCAAGGCGAAGAAGAACACGCTCGCCTCGCAGGTGAGCAACGCGCGCGCGTCGGGCGGCAACACGTCGCTCGGCGGGTCGAACGCGGGCGCGGTCGGTCGGCTGCGCGAGATGCAAGACAAGATCGAGTCGATGGAGGCCGTGGCGGTGGCCACCGAGCTCCTCGTCGACCCGAAGAAGGCCAGCCTCGAAGAGCGCTTTCGCAAGCTCGAGCGCGGCGAAACCAGCGACAGCCTCGAAGACGAGCTCGCGTCGCTCAAGAACCGCCTCAAGAAGTAGCCGCCGCCAGCATCGCCCCGCGCGCCCGCCGCCAACCGCACGAAAGCCGACGCATGGACTCGTGGATCCTGGGTCTCCGCGCCGACGAAGACGTGCAACTCGAGTTTCGCGCGCTCTTCGGCGCCCCCCTCCGCTCGGTGGGGCGCGTCGAGGTGCACGCGTTCGAGGCCACATCGCCCTCGGCCGCCGCGCGGCTCCTCGACAGCGCCGCGACGAGCCTCGGATACGCCGTGGCGGCCCTCGCCCACGACGAGCCCGCGACCCTCGAAGACGGCGTCGAGGTGTTTGGGGCCGTCGAGCGCGTGGCGGCCCTCTGCCTCGCGGGCGCGCCCGGCGAGTTTCTCGTCGCCCTCCCCGCAGCGCGCGCGCTCGCGTCGGCGCTCTGCTTTCAGCGCGCGCGGCGTCGCCCCGGGTGGCGACTCCCCCTCTCGTGCGTGTCGCTCGCCGACGCCCCACGCCTCCGCGCCGCGTGCCGCGACGACGCCGCGCGGCTCCCGGAGCGCCCTGCCTTCACCGGCCGCGGCGACGAGCTCGACGCCCTCGTCGAAGCCCTCGCCCGCCGCGACGCGCTCCCCTTCGCCGTGGTGCGCGCGAGCCCCGGGATGGGCGCCTCGCGTCTCACCCACGAGGCCGCGCTGCGCGTGGGCGCGCGGGTCATTCGGCGCGTGGTCGACGACCCCACGGTCACGGCCGACGACGTGGTGCAGGCCTTCGAGGGCGTGCCCGACGACCGCCCGCGATGGCTCGTCATCGAGCCCCGCGAGGCGACCGCGTCGCTCACGATCGACGTCGCCGCCTGCGCCGGGCGCGCACCGGGCGGCGCCGTGGTGGCGCTCGTGGGCTCCGGCTGCGACACGCCGTGGTGCGATCCAGCGCGCGACGTCGAGCTCGGCCCCCTCGCCCCGGCCGAGTCGCGGGCCCTGGTGCGCGCGCTGCTCGGCGACGCGGCGGAGGACCTGCTCGTGAACCGCATCGCCCGCACGAGCGGCGTCCCGGGCGACCTCGTCTCTCGCGTACGCGCCGCCGCCCTCCGCGGCGCCATCGTGCGCGATGCCCGCACGGCCTCGTGGCGCCCGCGCAATCGGCGCCTCGTGGAGGTGTGCACCGAGCCGACGCCGCGATCGTTGGCCCAACACCGCGTCGACGCGCTCGACCCGGCCGCGCGACGCGCCCTCGAGGTCGCGGTCGCCACGGGTGACGGGGCCTCCGAGTACGCCCTCCGCGGCGTGCTGCGCGTGGTGATCGGTCCCGGCGATCACCTCGCCACGCTGCGCGCGCACGGGCTCGTTACGCTCGAAGGCGCCACCGTCGACGTGGGGCGCGCCTTCGCGGCATCGCCCGACGCCGCCCTCGTGGGGCGCGTCGAGGCGCTGCGCCAGCTCGGGGTGCTCGAGGCGCTCGTCGCCGCCGAGGGCGCCCTCGCGCAGCGCTCGCCGGAGGCCGGGCCGCTCTTCGCCCGCGCCGCCCGGGCCG
>CAISKJ010001027.1 GCA_903885885.1 uncultured delta proteobacterium | reverse complement strand
GCGGGCCTCGCCGCGGGTGGCCTCACGGCCCACACCCTGCGTGTGCGTCGCGCGACGGAGGCGCCGCCGTCGATCGACCGCGCGGCCGCCATGCGTGCGTTCGAGGCCGAGCGCGCGGTCGCCGTCGGGCTCCGCATGACGCTCGCCGAAGAGGGCGAGGCGCCCGTGGAGAAGCAGGGCGCCGTCGGGGGCGTCTGGTCGCGTCGCGTGCAGCTGGGCGCGCGCGAGTGCGTCGCGGTGATCGCCACCACCTACGGCGATCACGCGCCGGTCGCGCTCGCGGTGCAGTCGCTCTCCGACGACGACACGCGCATCGCGAGCGGGATGGTGCGGCCGCTCTCGCTCACGCGCGCCGGCGGCGGGCTCGTGGCGCAGGCGCAGTGGTGCGACGCCGAGGCGCACCCGCGCGCGGTGTGGTTCGAAACGCGCGCGCTCCCCCAGCGGCTGATCGACCGACCGCTCGCGGCGACGGCGCACTTCGCCATCTACCGCGCGCCGTGGGACGTGGTGGGCGGCCCCGCGCGACTGCGCCGCGGCGACCTCGGCGGCTGGGCCATGCGCCAGATGCCGCCGCGCTACGCGCTCGACGAGTCCGAGGCGCACCGGCCCGAAGGGGGGCAGCTCGTGGGCGTTCCGGTGCCCGTGCGCCCCGACGGGGCGCGGCTGCTGCCGGCCAACCCCGACACGTACCGCGTGCTCTACGAGCGCGTGCGGGGCACGGGCAACGCCGTGGTCAACCCGCGCATCGACCCGTCGCGGCCCGCGGGTGATCCGTGGGGCACGGGGCTCCCCGTCGACCTCCTGGGCGTGTACCGCGAGCTGCGCGGCGAGCGCGAGGGGCCGAGGCTCCACGACCCCGTGTTCGAGGCCGCGGGGGCGCGCCGTCGGGTGCTCGCGGTGGTGGACACGCGGCGCCTCGGGGCGCCCTGCATCACGCTGATGTTCACGCGGCTCTTGTATGGCCACGAGGCCTCTGTGTGGCGCCACGGCGCGACGCCCGGCGACGCGGGCGTGCGGCTCGCACCGCGCGAGAACTCCGTCGTCGACCGCCACTGTGTCGCCGACGCGGTGGCCGTGTACAGCGTCGACGACCGCGATCAAGAAGAGTGGGTGCTCCGGGTGTTCGCGCACCCGCCGCCGGAGGCTCCCGCGGCCGTGGCGGAGCCCGTCGTCGCGCCCGCGGTCGAGGCGCCGCCCGGGGCGCGGCGTCATCGCGGTCATCGTCGCCGTGGGCGCTAGCGCTCGTGCGCGCGGCCGACTACGTTCGCGCCATGCGCGCCGACCTTCGAAGCACCGCGCGGAGCATGCCGTGACGCTCGCGATCGCCCTGTGGCTCGCGCGCTCGGCGAGCGCCGCCCTGTGGGTCGTCGAGCACGTGACCCTCGCCGTGCGCGCGCGCCGCCGGGGAGCGCCCCTCGAGCTCGCGTGGAGCGTGCCCGCGCTGCCGTGCTGGCGCGCTGGGGATCGTGTGGGCCCCGCGGCGTGGTACGGCCTCGCGGCGGTGTACGTCGCGGCGAGCGCGCTGTCGGCCACGCTGCGCTGACGCGCGGCGACGGGCGAACCTGTGATAGAGAGAGGCGGTCGCTCCGTCGCGCGACACAACGCTCAGGGACACCCATGGCCAAGGCCCAGTCTCCCCTCCTCGGCTACAACACGAACGTTCGCCACAAGGGCAAGGTGTTCCACATCCAGACCGAGGACTCGGGGGTCGCGCGCCCGCACGTGATCACCCACCTCTTCGCCGACGGTGGGCGCGTGCTCAAGACCGCGAAGACCTCGTACGCCGAACGCGTCGGCGCCGACGACCTGCCCGCGCAGGTGAAGAAGCTGATGCAGGATCAGCACAAGTCGATGTTCGTGGCCCTGCGCGACGGTCACTTCGACGGTCAGTTC
>CAISKJ010001026.1 GCA_903885885.1 uncultured delta proteobacterium | reverse complement strand
TCCGGTTGTCGCCGGGGTCGCCGGGCTGCAGCATGAGCTCCACGGCCGACGAGCGCTCCCACAGGTGCGGGTCGACCGCGCCGCGGGCGAAGGGCGCGTCGGGGCTGCGGTCGGCGACGCGCGCGGCGACGTAGAGGTTCTGCGCGTCCCAGGCGAACCACGCCTCGGCCTGCACGCGCGAGGCGGGGGCGGGGCTGCCATCGCCCGGGTTGACGAGCGCGCCGGTGCCGGGCGCGCGCCACGCGGCCTCGTCGAGCACGCCGTCGACGCGCACGGCGTCGGGCGCGACGCGAAGTGCGCGCACGGTGCCCGTGTTGGGCGTGGCCGAGGCGCGCGGGGCCTCAGCGCGCGTGCGACAGGCGACCATCATTGCGAAGAGAACCGTACAGCGTCGGGGCGTCACGGCGCGGGAGTTGAGCACCGAGCGGGGGCGGCGATCAACGGCGCAGCGCGGCCCGCATTGGGTACACTGGGCGCCATGCACGCGCACGCTGGGAGCTACGTTCACGGCCGCTTCGTCGACCCCGCATCGATCGATGGTGAGATCGAGGTGCGCTCGCCCGCCGACCTCGACGACGTGGTGGGCCGCCACCCGTGGTCCGTCGCCACCGCCGACGACGCCGTCGCCGCCGCGCGCGCGGCCGCCCCCGCGTGGGAGGCCGCGGGCCTCGACGCGCGCATCGCCGGGCTCAAGCGCCTCCGCGCGGAGCTCGCGGCGCGCGAAGACGAGCTCGCCCGCACCATCACCCGCGAGATGGGCAAGGCGCTGCGCGAGTCGCGCGCCGAGGCGAAGGCGCTCGTCGCCAAGATCGACCTCTCGATCGACGAGGGCCTCGCGTTCACGCGAGAGTTCACCCTCGAGGGCGGGCGCCTCGCGTGCCGCTATCGCCCGCACGGCGTCATGGCCGTGATCGGGCCGTTCAACTTCCCCCTTCACCTCGCGCACGGACACATCGTGCCGGCCCTTCTCGCGGGCAACACGGTGGTGTTCAAGCCCAGCGAGGTCACGCCCGGCTGCGGCGCCCTCTACGCGCGCGCCGTCGACGCGGCGGGGCTCCCGCCCGGCGTGGTGAACGTCGCGCAGGGAGACGCCCGCGTGGGCGCCCGCCTCGCGGCCCACCCCGACGTCGACGGCGTGCTCTTCACCGGCTCCTACGCGGTGGGAACGCGCATCCTCCGCGAGGGCGCGGCCCGCCCCGGGCGCATGATCGCGCTCGAGATGGGCGGCCGCAACGCGGCGGTCGTGCTCGACGACGCGCCCTTCGAGAAGGCCCTCGTCGACGTGCTCGTGAGCGCGTTCTCGACCACGGGGCAGCGCTGCACCTGCGCGAGCCGCCTCATCGTGACGCGCGGCCTCGCCGAGCGCTTCGTCGAGGCGCTCGCGCAGCGCGCCACGCGCATCAAGGTCGGCCACCCGATGGACGCATCGGTGTTCGCGGGCCCGCTCGCCTCGCCCGCGGCGCTCGCGCGCTTCGAGGGCCTCGAGCGCATGGCCGACGCCGAGGGCACCGCCTGCGAGCAGGTCCCCGCCGCGCCCGCGGTGACCTTCGAAGGCCGCGCCGTGCGCGGGTGCTACGCGACGCCGCGCGTGCGGCGCGTGACGGCCCCCTCGCGCGAGAGCGCGTACCAGCGCGACGAGGTGTTCGGCCCCGCCCTCGCCGTGTGGGTGGCCGACGACGACGAGCACGCGCTCGCGCTCGCCAACGACAGCGACTACGGACTCGCCGCGGGCGTGTGGACGGCCTCCGAGGCGCGCTTCGAGTCCTTCGCGCGCGCGCTCCGCGTGGGGTGCATCACGTGGAACGCGCCCACCGTCGGCTCGTCGAGCAGGCTCCCCTTTGGCGGTCTGAAGAACAGCGGCAACCACCGCCCCGCGGGCATCTTCTCGTCGACGTACTGCGCGTGGCCGCTCGCGATCACGCGCGGGAGCGTCGCGCTCGACGAGGCCGCGCTCCCGCCGGGCCTCGGGTGAGCGACGCGCTCAGCGAAAGCGGTTGCTGCGCACCGGGCCGCCGGTCCACTGGCGCGGCCGCAGGCCCTGCTCGCGGAGGGCGCCCGTCGCGAGCTCGCCGCCGTGCACCACCGCCCCGCACGCGAGCGAGAAGGCGTTGAGCGCGTCGGCGTCGGTGAGCTCGCCGTCGGGCACCTCGAGGGCTGCGATGCGCGCGCCGATGAGCTCCGCGGGGCTGTCGTCGGCGGGCGTCACGATGGCGTCGCCGGTCTTGCGGTCGACCACCGAGCGCTCGGCCCAGGGCGCCACGTTGTACTGGTACACGTAGGTGACGAGGTCGGCGGCCACGGGGCGATCGACCACCCAGCGGCTCGCGTGCTCCCACAGCACCTGCCCCGGCCGATGCGGCTGCAGCTGCTGGAGCAGGTCGGGGCCCGCGGCGTCGAGGTCGTACGCGACGATCAGACCGGGGTCGTCGGTAGTATCCGAGTCCCACTCTTCCATGGGAACATCGAGCGCGCGCGCCGCGGCGATGGCGAGGATGGTGCTCGCGCGGTCGGGCAGCGAGAACACGCGCGGGACGGTGACGCCCATGGCGCCGAGCGCGAGGCGCACGCGCTCGATGGCCTCGCGGCACCGGAGCTCCGAGTCTTGCGTGAAGGCGTAGCGCCCGCGCATGCCCTCTTTGAAGCCGTGCGGCGACACCCGCAGCAGGATCGAGCCGTGGAGCACATAGTGCCAGCCGCGCAGGTCGTCGCCGTCGAGGGCCGTCGCGCGCTTGATGCCGCTCGCGCGGTCGAGGAAGGCGCGCAGCCGCTCGAGCATCATGGCCTCGCTGCTCGTCGAGGGCTCCGTGAGCGACGCGAGCTGCGCGCGCGCGCCGTCGAGGTCGCCCGACATCGCTGTGTTCCACGCGAGCAGAAAGCGCAGCACGTAGCCCCTGTCGAGCAGGGCGGGCGCCTTGCGGAGCCACTTGCAGGCCTCAACGTGCTGGCCGTCGCGCTCGAGTGCGGCCACCAGCTCGCTCAGGAGCCCCGGGAGGTCCCGGCGACGCTCCACCGCGCGCGCGAGCGCGGTCGCCGCAAGGTCGAAGAGCTCCTGCTCGATGAGCTCGTAGCCGAGGTCGTAGAGGGGCTGCACGTCGTCGAGGCCGCCCGCGAGGGCCGCGAGCTCGGCGAGGTGATCGCCCGCGATATCGCGGGAAATGCGCGAGAACACCTCCATCGCGCGCCCCCAATCGCTCGTCGCGACCCGGCCCGGGTAGGCCAGCCAGGGGCGCAGGGTCGCAAAGGCGCTGCGCGCGTCGCCAGCCCCCAGAGCGTCCTCGATCTTCGAGAGCACGTCGCCGAAGCGTTCCATGTAGAGAGAATCGATGCTGCCAGCCCTGCGGCCCGCGAAGCAAACGGAACCGCAACGGCCCGCGCACGGCGCCCCGCTCGAGCGCGCGCTGTCAAAACCCGCGGCGGGCGTTGTGGGCGATGTTGTGGCCCCTGAGGTGATGGTCTATGGTCGCGCCGCTCGAAGGCATTAATAGCGGGAATGGCAACGCTCGAAGAACAGCAATCGCTCGAACGAGCGCGGAACGGCGACCGCGCCGCGTTCGGCGTTCTGATGCGGCAGCACCAGCGCCGTGTGCACCGTCTCGCGTTGCAGCTCACCGGGAGCGCGGGCGACGCCGACGACGTGACGCAAGAGACCTTCTTGCGCGCGTTTCGGGCCATTCACCGCTTCGACGGGCGCGCCGACCTCTTCACCTGGCTCTATCGCATCTGCGTCAACGTCGCGCTCAACCTCCGGCGGCAGAGCAAGCGCGTCACCGCCGACCTCGACGACCCGCGCGTGCCCGAGCCCGTCGACGGCGCGGCCGACCCGGCGCTCACGGCCGAGCGGGCCAGCGGGTACCGCGCGCTCGCCAGGGCGCTCGACTCCCTGTCCGAATCGCTCCGCACGACGATGGTCCTCGCGTGCGTCGAGCAGCTTCCCTACAAAGACATCGCCGAGGTGCTGGGTTGTAGTGAAGGCACCGTCGCGTGGCGCGTCCACGAAGCGCGGCGGAAGCTCCGTGAGATCATCCCCGCTGATGTTCTCGCGGCGCTCGAGGAACCTTAAGAGAGCCCACGGAGGCACCGCGTGGACGATCCATTGAAGCTCAAGTTCGCGGCCTCGCTCGACCTGCCGACGGATGCCGCGGCAGACCCCGAGGTGGCGCGCGCGCTCGCCGACGATCCCGAGGCGCAGGACTACGCCCGCGGCCTCCACACGATCGAGAGCGCGCTGCGCCGCTGGCCCGCGCCCACCCGTTCAGACCGCGATTGGGAGGCCTTCGCGGCGCGCCTCGACGCGAAGCTCGACGAGGTTTCGCGCGAGCGCGCCAAGACTCGCAAGGGCAAGAAGGTCTCACCGGAGCCCGACCCCGCGGCGATCCCGGTCTTCACAGACGCAACACCTACGAACCCAGAGAGCAAGCAGGCCATGTCCGAGCCCCAGGAAAATGACGCGGACCTCGAGAACCTCGCGGCGCTGACCCGCACGAGCACGGTTCCCGTGGGCATGCCCGTCGCGTCCGTGCGCCCCTCAATGGCGTCGATCACCGACTCGGTCGACGACACGAGCTCGGGCATCGTCGACATCAAGAAGCTCGCGGCCATCGCGCGCGAAGAGGCCGCGAAGCCCGCGCCCGCTCCGGTCGAGAAGGCCCTCGAGGCGCCGGTCGAGAAGCCCGCCGCGAAGTCGACCAAGAACGACGACGTCATGGTCACGCCGGCGCGCGCCGCGACCCCGGCGCCCACCCTCGAGGCGCCCCCGCGCAAGGGCGGGAGCACCATGTGGGGCGCGGTCGGCGGCATGGCCCTCATGGCCGGCGCCTTCGCGATCTACACCAACATGCAGCACACGGCGCCGAGCGACGCGACCAACCCCGCTGCCCCTGCGGCCGCCGAGGCACCGCAGCCCACCGCACCCGCGGCCGCGGCG
>CAISKJ010001025.1 GCA_903885885.1 uncultured delta proteobacterium | reverse complement strand
ACCGGTCGGGGGCCCGCGTGGGGCTCCTCGACGCCGACATCTACGGCCCCAGCGTGCCCACCATGATGGGCATCATGGGGAGGCCCATCTCGCGCGACGGCAAGGCCATCGAGCCCCTCGAGCGCTTCGGCATGAAGATCATGTCGATCGGCTTTCTGCTCGAAGACCCGCGCACCGCCGTGGTGTGGCGCGGGCCCATGATTCAGGGCGCCCTGCAGCAGTTCTTGAAAGACGTCACCTGGGGCAAGCTCGACTACCTCATCCTCGACCTCCCGCCGGGCACCGGCGACGTCACCCTCACGCTCTTTCAAAAGCTCAAGGTTACCGGCGCCGTCATCGTCACCACGCCGCAAGACGTGGCCCTCATGGACGTCTACAAGTCCGTGAGCATGTGCCAGAAGATGAACGTGAACATTCTCGGCGTGGTCGAGAACATGAGCCACTTCATCGACTCGGCCGGCGTGCGCCACGAGATCTTCGGCCGCGGCGGCGGCGCGCGCATCGCCGAGTTCGCCAAGGCCCCCCTGCTCGGTCAGGTACCCATCGACTCGCTCGTGCGCGAGTGGGGCGACAACGGCACCCCCGTGGTGCAGGCCGCCCCCGCGAGCGCGCCCGCCAAGGCCTTCCGCGAGATCGCCGAGCGCCTCGCCGACCGCGTCACCACGGAGCTCTTCGACCAGTACGGCGGCGTGGCCCCCACGGAGGGTCCGCGCCGGCTCCCCATCCTTCGGTAGTTGGCGAAATCGCGGCGATTTCTCCGCCGCGGGCTGATACCGTATCCCTCCGCCCCGATGCCGACGCTCCGACGCCCCACGGCCACGCTCCACTACGACGACACGGGTCCGCGCGACGCGCCCGCGGTGCTCCTCGCGCACTCGCTGCTGTGTGACCGAACGATGTTCAGTCACCTCGCCGCCGAGCTCGCGACCACCCACCGCGTGCTCAACCTCGACCTGCGCGGCCACGGGCTCTCGTCGCCCGCCGTGCGCGGCTACTCGCTCGACGACGAGTGCGACGACCTGGTCGCCGTGCTCGACCACGCGGGCGTCGCGCGCGCCACCTTCGTGGGCCTCTCCATGGGCGCCATGCTCTCGATGCGCGCGGCCGTGTTTCACCCCACGCGCGTGGCGGCCCTCGGGCTCCTCGACACGAGCGCCGAGCCCGAGTCGCCCTTCAACCGCGCGCAGTACATGGCCATGGCGGGCGCCTTTCTCGCCGTGGGCGTGCTGGGCTCCATCGAGGCGCGCATCAAGCCGCTGATGTTCTCCGACGGCTTCGTCGAGCGCGCGCCGGCCGAGGTCGAGCGCCTCCTCGCGGGGCTGCGCGCGTCGCGGCGCGAGGGCCTCTTTCAAGCGGTGCAGGCCGTGGCGCTGCGCGGCGATTTCTCGCACGAGCTCGGCGCCATTGGTGTGCCCACCATGGTGCTCGTGGGCGATCAAGACCGCGCCACGCCCCTCTTTCGCGCGCAGCGCATCGTCGACGCGGTGCCCGGCGCCACGCTCGACGTGGTGCGCAGCGCGGGGCACCTGAGCACCATCGAGCAGCCCGAGCTCACCACCCAGGCCGTGCGCGCGTTTCTCGACCGCGTCGCCGACGGGGTGCAACGGTAGGCGCATGCCGTACGCGCTCGCGGTACTGGTAGCGGGTTCGACGCTGTGGCTGCTCTACGTGTGGCGCGCGGCGAAGGCGCTCCCGCCGGGCGCCTCGGCGGGCTCGCCCGCGGCCATCGCCGAGACGTTGGTCTGGTACGACGGCGACCTCTCGCCCAACGGTCGCCGGGTGCTCTGGGTCGAGCCCGCCACGCCGATGATGCTCGCGGCCATGGCCGACGCGAAGGCCGCCACGTGGCTCGCGAAGGGCTGTCCCCTCGACGCCGAGTCGCTCCGCGCGCGCCTCCCCGAAGACCACGTGAAAGAGAAGGTCGCGTGGTCGCTCACGGGCGACGAGATCGCGCGCATTCGCGAGGGCTTCAGCCCCGAGTCGGGCGACGACAAGTGGCGCATCGTGACGGTGCCCGTCGAGCGCGGCGAGCGCGTGTACCTCCTGCGAAGCTGGACGGGCGCGCTGGTCTACGTGCTCGACCTCGGCGAACACGGCGTGCGCTGGGTGTGGCGCGGCGCGCGCGATCCGCTGGGGGTCGAGCTGGCGCGCGCTGTCGTCGACGGCTACCTCCTCGGGCGCACCTGCGTGGTGCCCGCGCCGCGCGAGCTCGGCGAAGACAAGGGCCAGCTGCTCGCGTGGGGCGTCAAGATCGCGGGCCGTCGCTGCAAGGCCGTCGAGCCCGGCGCGAGCTGAGCGCACCGCACTCCCTCACACCCCACGCGCGCGCTCACCCCCCGCAGCCCGCGGGAACCTCTTCGGGCGCCAGGAACATGAACCCCTCGGCCCCGCCCGCGAGCACCTTCACGCGGTAGCTCCGCATCGTGCGCCGCTGCTGCGCGCCGGGTCCCGTCACCTGCACCTCGGTGCCCGCGGGAAACTCCCCTCCCTCGCTCGCCATCACGTCCGCCGCGCGCAAATGAAAGCCCGCGCGCGCCGTCACCCGACACCCGCCCGACGGAGACGGAGCGCTCGCCGCGGGGGCTCCCGATCGTCGCGGGCGGGGCGGCGCGATCGGCCGCCGTGGGCAGCGCGACCGACGCGTTGCCGCACTTCACTTCCGTGGGGCTCCACGCGCACAGAAAGCCATCGAGGCGGTCGCCCGCAGCGTACACGAGCGACGCGCCTGCGAGGGTCGCCGTGGCCTCGTCGACCGCCTGGGTGGTGACGCCGCGCTCCAGCTCGGTCCCCTCGTGCGTCCAGCAGCGCAGCGACGCGCCGATGCGCGCGCAGGCCTCGCCGTGGCCGTTCGTCCACTCCGAGCCCGCGGAGTTCTCGTTGTACGAGATCGATTCGCTACACGCGAGGGACTCGACGCCCGCGACGCCTTCGACCGGTTGCGGGTCGCTGCCCCATCCCCAGCAGAGGGTCGCCCCGTCGGGCGTGATCGCGCAGCCATACTCGCCGCACACGGTCAGCATGCGCGCGCCCTGGAGCGACGCGACCGCCTCGGGACCCTCGACCGACCAGCCCTCGCCATGGGGCGCGGTCGTCCATCGGTGCACGGCGCCGTCGCCGCGGGTCGCGTACACCGCGTGCGCGCCGACGCGCACCGAGACCACGCCCGTGAGGCCCGGCATCGCGCGGGGCGCCAGGCTCAGTTCGGCGCCCTGCGGCGACGCGACGGCGCCCCAGCACAGCACGGCGCCCGCGCCGTCGACCGCGCACACGATCTGCGCCCCCGCCGCGATCGATCGCGCGCCCTGCAGGCCCGAGACCGCCGCGGGCGCCATCACGGAGGAGGTGTGCGTGCCCCTTCCGAGCGCGCCCATCGCGTCGCGTCCCCAGCACCACACGGCGCCCGATCGCAGACGCGCGCAGGCGAACTCGTCTCCGGCGACGACCTCGGCGGCGAGCTCGGGGAGCGCCACTCGCGCAGGGCGCCACGGTTGATCGGCCGCCGTGCGCGACCACTGCCACACCGTTCCGTCGTCGAGCGACGCGAAGAGGTGCGCGTCGAGGCCCCCGCTCGCAGCGAACGACGCGAGGCGCGGCGGCGCCGCGGGCTGCGCGATCGGTGACGGCGCGGGGGCGAGCGGTGCGTGAGCGGGTGACGGCTGCGCAGCGCGATCACGGCGACAGGCGAGCGACGTTGCGAGCGCGATCACCAGGGCACGAGCGCGCGATGCGGGAGTGCGGTTCACGGCGCGATGATGCCCTCAGCGGGCGCAGGCGAACACGGATTCGGTGCGTGTGCGATGGGGCGTACGTGGCGACACAGGGTGCGGGCTGGTGAAGGTCCATCGCAGCGGAGCCCCCACCCGCGCTGCCGCGCGCCCCGCCCCCGCGGGAGCGCTCATCGTTGCTCTCATTTCGTCGAGCGTGCTGAATTCCAGGCGTTTGAGGATGCATCTCGCTCAATT
>CAISKJ010001024.1 GCA_903885885.1 uncultured delta proteobacterium | reverse complement strand
CGGCGCTGCCGTCCATCATCTGCGCGGCGCCCTTGATGGCCCCGAGGGGGTTTCGAATCTCGTGCGCGAGGCCCGCGGCCATCTCGCCGAGGGCCGCGAGGCGATCGCGCTCCTTGATGCGCGCGTGGAGGCGGCTGTTCTCCACCACGATGGCGGCCTGCGCGGCGAGGCCGCGGAGCATCTGCACCTCGTCGGGCGAGAACGCGTCGCGCATCCGGTCGTCGCTGACGGCGAGCAGCCCGATGAGGTCGCCCGCGTCGCCCTCGAGCGAAAGCACCACGCCCGCGCCCATCGCGTCGAGGGGCCGCGCGGCCTCGGCGATCCCCTCGGCCTCGCGGGCCTCGCCGAGCTCGAGGCGGTCTTCGCGCTCGCGCTCGAGCTGCTCGCGCACCACGGCGCCCTGCGGCTTCATCGCGTCGAGGAGGCCGCGCAGCGGGGCGAGGTCGAGGCGCGCATCGGGCGACGCGCCAAACTCGGCGAAGAGGTCGAGGCCCTTGCGATCGGCGTCGACGAGGTAGAGGGCCGCGAAGGTCACGCGCCGCGAGGCGTCGAGGCCCTCCATGAGCACGCGGCCCATCGCGTCGAGCTCGAGGGTGTGCGCGAGGCGGTTGCGCAGGTCCGTCACCGCCCGTTCGAAGTCGTAGCGCTCGCCGAAGAAGAAGCGCCCGATCTGGTCTTCGACCTTCGCGCGCAGCGGGTCGACCAGAATGAGAATCACCAGCGAGGCCACGATGGCGTTGAGAAAGTACGGCCCCTCGCCGTTGCCGCGCTGGCCGACGAGCTCCCAGTCGACGAGGCCGTAGTACGTGCCCGCGAGCACGAGCGCGAGCGCGGTGAGCACGAAGAAGCGCCCCGCGAGCTCATAGAGGTCGATGAGGCGTCGGCGCTCGACCACCTCGGAGAACATGTAGAGCACCACGAGCACCAGGATCGTACCGAGCGGAGGAAACTCGCCCGGCACGATGCGGTTCACGGTGAAGGGCACGAGGTCGGCGGTGGTGAACAGCGTCGCCGCCACGCCGACGCCCACGAGGTACAGCGCGCGTCGCCGCTCCATGCGCGAAGGTGTGCTGCGGCCGCCCGTGTAGAGCGCGCTCACCGCGGCGATGAGGAGCCCCACCACGTACGACGAGATGCAGATGCGAATCGCGGCGCCGGCGATCTTCTGATCGAACCACGGTGAGGCAATGGCCGCGAGCATCGGAAAGAACAGGTACGTGGCCCATCGGTCGAGGGCCGTCGGCGAGCCCGACACACCGGGGCGAAAGGCTCGCAGAAAGCGCACGCCCGTCTGCGGCAGGAGCACGGCCATGAGGGCCGTCACGCGACCGAGAATGGCGCCCTTGCCGCCGCGGTACTCGAGAAAGGTTGCGAAGTACCAGACGGCGACGTTGGTCGCGAAGCCGATGAAGAGCCAGTGCGCGCGGCGCTTGCGGCTGCGCAGCACGACCTTCACGGCGATCGCGAGCGCGAGCACCGCCGAGATGACCGGCGTCCAGAGGTGAAAGTCCATGGCGGGGTTACGGCTCGGCGCGGAGGCTACTACGACTGCCTGCGCGCCTCGCCCTGCGCCTGCGTGCGCGAGCGAATCTCTTCGAACTCGCGGTCCACGCGGTCCTTCGCGATCTCGCCCGCGGTGGCCGTCTCGACGCGCACGCCCGTCAACCCGCCGCCCGCGCGCATCGGGCCCGCGAGCGCGCCGGGGATGTCCTTGAAGGTGTACTGCAGAATGCCCTCGCCGTTGATCTCCACGAGCCCACGGCCCCGCTGGCTCATCTCTCCGAGGAGCCGGTCGGCCTCGGCGAGCGCGATGCCCAATTGCTGCGACACCTCGACGGTCGTCACCGAGCCCCGGCGCGTCGCCGCCATCGCGAGGATCGACTGCTCGTAGGCCTCGTCGCGGATCTCTCTCGCGCGGTCATCGAGCTTGCGGCTGCCCTTCATGAGCATCGCGCCCGCGACGCCGCCGAGGCCTCCGAGGAGCAGGCCCGCGCCGACGCCCCACCACACGCTCGCCGCGGCGAAGGTGGCGATGAGGCTCACCACGAGGCCCACGAGGCCGCCCACGGCGAGGCCGCCGAGCACGACGGCCCACGCGAGCACCGAGGTGACCACGCTGCCCACGCGGTGCGCCTGCCCCGCCATGTTGAGCGGAACGCCCGACAGGGGCCCCCGCGTGGCGCCGCAGGCCGAGCAGATGACCTTGCCGCCGCGCACGAGCGTGGGAGCCGGCTGCTGACACGCGCCGCACACCGGGCCGTAGTGCGCGCGGCCGCAGTGGCGGCACACCGTCTCTCCCGGCGCCATCGCGGCGCCACACACCGTGCAGTTGTGCATGACCGCGGAGGGTAACCACAGCGCCCACCGGGCGCACGAGGCTACGACTCGCCGAGGAGCTTCGACATCGACGCCTCGTCCGCGGGCGTAAACGGATACTGCTCGAAGGCGTCGGAGCGCACCCAGCGGAAGTCGTTGACGGCGAGGGCCGCGAGCGAATCGTGCGTGAGCACACACTCGTAGAGGTGCAGGTCGACGACGTAGCTCTCGTAGGTGTGGTTCACGAACGAGATGAGCGTGCCCACCGCGACGCCGGCCCCGAGGCGGTGCAACATCTCGCGCTGCAGCGCAGCGGCGTCGCTCTCGCCCTCCTCGACGCGCCCGCCGGGAAACTCCCACAAGAGCGGGAGCACCGCCGAGCCGCGGCGCTGGGTGATGAGATAGCGCCCCTCGCGCTCGATCACGGCGGCGACAACGCGGATGGTCTTCACGGGTGAGGGCGCGGTGATCATGGCGGCGCGGATGCTACGCTCCTGCGGGCGCGCGGGGCAATCTTCGCTCGATACCGCACCTACTGCGACGCGCCCGGGTCGTCGGCCGGAGGCTCCGCGGGGGCGTCGCTGGGGGGCTCTTCGTTGGGGTCGCGCACGTTGACCATCGCGCGTGCCGAGAGCGAGCGCGCGGCCTCGTCGGTGGTGGCGGGGTCGACGTCGAGCGTGACGGCCCCGGGCACCGGCGCCTCGCGCGGTCGAAACGCGAAGGCCTCACCCTGCGCGGCCTCGGCGTCGGCCGGCGCGAGCAGGCGGTTGGCCGCCATGGAGCGCGCGATGGCGCGGAGCCGCGCGACGGTCTCCGGTGACGCCGAACCCCTTTGAAAAATGGCAAACCGCGGGATGGGCGCGGGCAGCAGCGTCGCGAGGTAGATCGCCTGCAGCGTGGTGAGCTCGCGCGGCTCGCGGCCGACGAAGAAGCGCGCCGCGGGGCCGATGCCGTAGATGCCCGGGCCGAACTCGACGACGTTGAGATAGAGCTCGAGGATCGCCGACTTCTGCAGCGACTGCTCGATCCACCACGTGAGCACCACCTCCTGGAGCTTGCGCACCAGGGTCTTCTCGCGCGCGAGAAACACGTTCTTCACGAGCTGCATCGAGATGGTGCTCGCCCCGTAGGCGAAGCGCCGCTCGCTGATGTTGCGCACGAGGGCGCCGCGGATCTCCCCCGACGAGAAGCCCCTGTGCTGATAGAACGACCCGTCTTCGCGGCTGATCACCGCGCCGAGTAGCGTCGGAGGAATCGCCTCGATGGGCACCCACGCGGGCGCGCCGGGGCCCGTCACGAAGGCCCGCACGCGCCCTCCGGGCTCTTGCACGCGCTGCACGAAGGGCTCGGCGAAGCGACGCACGCTGAGGCCCCAGCCCGCGTGCGACACCTCGCACCCGTCGTGAACGCTGTAATCGAACGACGTGTCCGACAGCCTTCGCGTATCGAGCGCCAGGTGCGCGCCGCCGCCGATGGTGCCCGTGAGCCCGAGCGTCGCCACCACGCCGGTCACGGGCGCCGGCATCGAGCGGAGCCCGCCGTCACACGCGAACTGCGGCACGTTGAGCGACACGTCCATCGAGGTGTGAGCCCGGTCGCGCTCGGCCCACCCCACGATCGAGAAGGGGATGCCGTTCACCTGCCAGTTGAGGCCCGATGTCGATACGCGGCGCTGGGCGAGGTCGAGCATGGCGCGGCCGTCGAGCGACACCGAGAGGCCGTCGATGGGCTCGCGCGCGAGGCCTGCGTGCTGGAGGCCGAAGTCTTCGACGAACACGTCGCCGGAGACCTCGAGGCGTCCCGTGCGGTCGCCGGGTTCAACATGCACCCGCGCGTGCGCGCGACCGTTTTCGGTGCCGTGCCACGGCACCGAAGGAACCCACGGAGCAAGCTCGCGCAGCGGCAGCGCGGCGGCGTCGAGGTCGACCTGCCAGGGCTCGTGCATGCGGTTGAACGCGAGCGAGAGTGAGGGCTGCCGCGCGTCTTCGCCGCCGAGCTGAAAGGTCGCCTCGCGGAGTGATCCCTCCTCCCCCAGCACCGACACGCTCGCCGGCGCGAGGTCGGCGATCACCTCGTCGCCGTGGAGCACGCGAACGCGCCCCTCACGAAATCGGAGCTGCGTCTGTCGCGGCGCGCCCGCGGGCGCAGGCGCCTCGACCACAACGGGTTCGATCGGCGCAGGAGAGGGTGCACGTCGATGCGCGAGCGCGGCGAGGGCCTCATCGACCGCAGTCTGCACCTGCGAGAGCTTCGTCACGTCGACGCTGCCCTCGAACTCGCGGCAATCGAGCGAGGCCGTCGTGTCGATCCCATCGAGCGCCGTGCAGGCCCCCGAGTGAGCACTCGCGCCCGCGTACTCGGCCGACAGATCGCTCCAACGCGCCGTGGTGCCCGCCGACTCGCGCGACCACTCGAAGCCCCCCTGACGCAGCTGCGCGCCGAGTTCGGCGCCCGCGAGGTCGGTGACCACGAGGCGCCCATCGACGCCCGCGACATGAAGGCCACGAATCTGAATCCGCGCTCGTCGTGCCGGGTGCTCGTCGGCGCGCCGGGTCCGAAGGTCGTTGAGGAGTTGTTCGAAGGAGGCGCGCCCCTGCGCCGTGACGCCTTCGACGTCGACGTCGACCTTCTGCGTGGTGCCGAGCACGAAGCCGAGCCAGCGCAGGCGAACGCCTACGTGCTGAACCCGCGCGGTGTAGCGCCCGCGGGCGAGGTCGACCGACAGGTCACGAACCGACACGCCATCGAGCGCGATCGACACGTTGCCTACCGAGCATCGCCCGTCGAGCACCCGCGCGCAGCGCTCTTGAATGGTGTGAGACACCTTCGCGCGCACGACGCGAGGGGCGAGCACGCCCGCGACGCAGAGGGCGGCCACGACGACCGACGCCCCAATCTTCCACACGCTCGACACCATTCGACGCTACCTCGCGCCCCACTGGCGTCGCCAGTTTCGGGCGCCCTCACCGTCGCAAGGCGCCGGCCAGCGCAGCGCGCGCTGTTGCGCCTGTGCCGTGAAGCCTGGGCTCATGGGCGAGGCGCCACGGCGGCGTGTCATGGCGTACGCGGGCTTTCTAGTAGGACCCCGGCAGCGTTCTACTCTCCCACAAAGTCACCTTTGCAGTACCATCGACGTTGGAAGGCTTGACGACCGAGTTCGGGATGGGATCGGGT
>CAISKJ010001023.1 GCA_903885885.1 uncultured delta proteobacterium | reverse complement strand
TCGCACTGGCGCGTCGTCGTGTTCCACGTGTAGCCCGGCTCGCAGCCCGGCTGGCACTGCGCGTCGCCGCCGGGGCCCGCCATGCACACCTGGTGGGTCGCGCACCCCGCCTCGGCGCACGTACGCAGCGCACGGCAGCGCATCGTCGCCGTGTCGCAGGTGCCCGTCGAGCAGGTCGCACCCGCGCCGCACGCGCAGCCCAGCGTGCCCGCCGCGCATGCAGGGCGTTCGCAGCGGCCCGTGCCGCCACATGCCGCACCCGCACCGTAACGCGACCCGATCGTGCAATCGGTGTCGCTCATGCACTCGATGCAACGACGCGCCACGCAGATGAACCCGCGCGTCGCCGCCGCGCCGTCGCACTGCGCGGTCGTCTCGCAGCTCACCGGAGCGTCCACGGTGCCATCCGACGGAGCCGCCATTGCGTCGGTTGGAGGTGTTGCGCCACCACCTCCCGAACACGCCGCAAGGCAGGCCACGACGAAGCACCGAAGCACCGTAGATGTTGTGGAGCGCCTTTGACTCATCGAATCCTCGACTCCATATCGTCCTCGCGACACGACACGCGTGTCGCGGGGTCATCCTTCACCGGTGAAACATTCCCAGACGCAGGGCACGCGGATTCACGTCACGCACACGCTCGAAGGACACTCCGCCACAGTGCATCGAGACGGGCGACGGAATCTCCAAAGCCGTACATTCCATTTCCGAAGATTCGATGAGCCGTCGCACTCGGTCCTGCAGACTCTCCGAGAAAGACGAGTACCCTCCCCGTCGAAAACTCTCGTTGCGGATCCCCGATGGCAAGGTCACCACGACCGTCGCCGTTGTAGTCCCCGGCTGCGGGCGGCACCCGTCCGAAGTTTTCCTCCGAGAATTGGTCTCCAGGGTAGAGACGTACGGGAGTGCCTCCAACTCCTGAGGTCGCGCCGAGAAAGACGCGAACCATGCCATCATCGGGTGCAAGCGGAACCGAGCGCTCCTGCGGAGCGCCAACAACGAGATCATCGAAGCCATCGCCATTCAAGTCATCCACCACGGTTGCTCGCTCCCCGAATGCGGTGCAGCAATGGGTCGTGATGGGCCCTTCGAGCACTCGAACTGGAGTTACGCTCGGTCCTGCAGTCCCCCCCAGATAAACACTGACCGTACCTCGAGCCCCCGCGGAACTGTCTCCTCCGACCAGATCGGCATATCCATCACCATTCAAATCGCCTTCAGAAGAAACCGTGGATGCTGCAACAGACGCGATACTCCCAACGGCAGCCCCACTGAGCCCTGTGAGATCACCCAGATACACGAACGGCCGGTTGAATGTACCGCTCAGATCACAATAGCCATCGCCGTTGATGTCACCGCCCATTGACAGCGATTGGAGGTAGGTAGGAGCAGAAAGCTCACGCGCAGCAACAGCGCTCACACCGGCAGCGCTGCCAGCATAGACCCGCACGGCAGACGCCGTGCCGGGTCCATTCGATCCGCCCACGGCAACGTCGGCATAGCCGTCAGCGTTCACATCGCCTGCGCTGAACGCATATGTGAACCATCCGACCGGCCCGGAACGCACGCTGCGCGGCGTCGTCACAAGACCGCTCGCACTGCCGTGAAAAAACCGTACCTCCTGAACTCCCCCCACCAACACAGCAATGTCCCCAAAACCGTCCCCATCGACGTCTCCAACGCCGGCCACAATGGAACCAAACCCCAGATTGGCCCGCTCACCCTCGAGCACAACCGTGGGCGTCGTCGGAAGTCCTGTCCCGCTCCCGAGATAAAAGCTCAAAGTTCCAGCGTTGGAACGTCCTCCGGACGTAGCAGATCCGCTTCCGACCGCGAGGTCGTCATAGCCGTCACCATTCACATCGAGATGCGGATGGAAGCTCGTGTCGACGGTGGTGCTCGCGCTGCGCGCGGGTACGTGAAACAGCCACGTCGGACCGTAGAGCGTGTCGGCATAGGCGCCCACGCGACCGCGAACGCGCCAGAACACTACGCTCCCCGGAGGCAGGTCGGCTGTGGGTCGCGCGCTCGTCCCTGTCACCGTGAGCGTCTCGATCACCCGCGTGCACGCCCGGTCACGGCACAGGTCCACGACGGCGCCGTCGTAGCCGCTCGGGAGCGACCATCGGAGCGTCGGCCGCAACTGCGTCACACGACCGAGCGACTGGGGAGCGACCGGACGTGGCGCCGTGCTCGATGAGGCACAGAGGGAGCCGAGCCCCCGCTCTCCGGGCATGCAGCAACGAATCATGCCGAAGCGCGCCGTCTGCACGCTGCACACGCCCATCACCGCCGTGCACTGCCGTGACACCGGCAGCGACGCCTGCTCGGCGCACTCGTTGATGCACCCGCGCACGTATCCCGCGGTGCCCGCGTAGTCGCGATACTGCGACGCGGCCCAGTACACGCGACCCACCGTCTCCGTCACCCCGTCGCCCGAGCACGACACGCGCGCCTCCGCCGGGTTCGCACCGCCGGATGCCACCACCGGCGCCGTTGTCAGCTGACACGCGCTCAGCGACCACCCCTGCGACCCCGTCGACCCGATCCGCAGCTGATAGCGGTCCGTCGCCGCGGGCATCGCCGTCGTCTCCACCAGCTGCATGCACCGAAACTGGCTGTGGTGCAGCATCCCCGCGAAGCCCGTACCCGTGTACCGCGCGAGGTCCATCCCGATCGTCGCCGTCGGCGTGTACTGCGCGTCGCGATGCCGCACGCACTGACGCCAGTACCCGTCGGCGCCCGTCTCGTACGTCGGCGCAACGCGCGACGCATCGGACTCCAGGCGCGACCGCTCCGTCACCCGGTACACACCCGCCGACCGTCGCGGACCCGTCGTCGCGGGCATCGCATCGGCCGTCGCGTCGTCGGCCACGAAGCCACCGCGGTACAGCTCCACGAAGTACCCGTAGCGCAGGTACACCTGGTAGAGCGGCAGCAGCGACTCGGGGATCGCGTCGCTCCCCGTGCCCCCGCGCAGCGTCGCGCTGTCCGACTCGCGCACGTCTTCCACGAAGTTCGCGTTGTGGTCCGCGCTCACGCTCACGCAGGCCTTCGTCAGCGCGTTGACCTCCTCGGCCCGCAGCGCCCGCGCACCGCCGCCGCTGCCGTACACGGGCACCGCCGTCGTCTCCAGCTCCAGCTGGCCCTGGTCGTCGTTGCGTCGCGCCTCGTACAGCGGCACCGCGCTCGTCAGCGCGTCGCGGTACATCTGCCCCGCCTCGTTCACCAGATCGACCGCGCGCATCTCGCGCACGCGGCACCGCGCGTTCGCCAGCAGCGGAGCGCGCCCCATGTCCGTCGCGGGAATCTCCACCACGCCGCGCGCATTGGCCTGCGTCCACCCGTCGCCATCGTCGTCGCAGGGGAACGCGCTGCCCGAGCCGCCCTCCTCGAGGTAGAAGCCCGGCTGCGTCTCGCACACGCAGGCCCCCGGGCGCCCGTCACCCGCGAACACCGTGTCGGTGTAGGGGCGCCCCGTGAGGCCACGGCGCGCGGCCCCGCCCGCGCAGGCCAGCGGGCAGTCGACGCAGGTCATCGTGAAGCGATCTCGCACCTGCCCCGCCGCGCAGGTGGTCATCACGCAGCGCGCGTCCATTGTGGGGTCGCTCTCGTCGCAGCGCGAGCCCGCCATGCACGTGAGCGTCGCGCAGGTGACCCGCGCGCGGCACGCGCCGCCCGCTTCGAGAAAGCCCGCCGCGCACGCGCCGCAGCGCGCGCCCATCGCGTCGCTCACGCACTCGCGGTGCTGCGTCGTGCAGGTCGCCAGCGGACACGTCGCCGTCGCCTCGCACACGCCCCCCGCGCCCTCGCGGAAGCCCGCGAGGCAGGCACCGCACGAGGGAGTGGTTGCAGCAGCGTCGCACGCGCGGTGCTGGTCGCCACAGCGCAGCGAGTCGCAGGTCACCGGGCCCATCGCGGGAACGCAGGCGCCCGCGTCACCCATCGTGAACCCGGGCAGGCAGCCGAGGCACTCGGCGTCGGTGCTCGCGGTGGCCGCGCGGCACTCGCGGTTGCTCTCACGACAGGCGAGGTCGACGCAGGTACGCGCCGCGCGGCAGGTGCTCCCCTCGAGCACGCGACCGTCGACGCAGCCACCGCACATCGCGCTGCCCGCGGCCTCGACGCATCGACGCCCCGCGGCCTCGCACATCGCCGCGAGGCTCATCGCATCGCCCACGCGGCAGTTGAGGCCCGCGAGCACGTCGCACTGGCGCGTCGTCGTGTTCCACGTGTAGCCCGGCTCGCAGCCCGGCTGGCACTGCGCGTCGCCGCCGGGGCCCGCCATGCACACCTGGTGGGTCGCGCACCCCGCCTCGGCGCAGGTGCGCAGC
>CAISKJ010001022.1 GCA_903885885.1 uncultured delta proteobacterium | reverse complement strand
TAGTGAAAGCGCGCGCGGAGCTCCTCGCGCACAACATCGTCTTCCTCGAGCAAGCGGGCGGTGCGCGCGATGAGGTCGCCGAAGTCGACGGCGTTGTTGGCCGCAAGGCGCCGCTCGTAGGCGGCGTAGGCCTCGGCGATGGTCTTCATCATCGGCGTCGTGGCGCGCGCCATCAGCGCGTCGGGCGAGAGCACCTCCTGCTTGGCGCGGTCGATCTCGTGGAGCACCGCGCTCTTCGCGAGCACCTTGTCGTCGAGCTTGAGCTCCTCGTACACGCGGTTCATCACCGAGCGCTGGTCGCCGTCGTCGTAGATGGCAAAGTCCTTCTTGAGACCGACGCGGTCGGCGTAGCGCCGCAGGAGCTTCGCCCCGGTTGCGTGAAAGGTCGCCACCCACAGCTCGCGCGCCCGCTCGGCCCCGACGAGCCTCGCAATGCGCTCGCGCATCTCGCCCGCGGCCTTGTTGGTGAAGGTCACCGCCATCACGCGCCACGGCGCCACCTGGCGGCTCTCGAGGATCCACGCGATGCGGTAGGTGATCACCCGCGTCTTGCCGCTGCCCGCGCCCGCGAACACGAGCAGCGGGCCTTCGGTGTGCAACACGGCCTGGAGCTGCGGCGGGTTGAGCTCACGCGCGAGAGATGCGGCGTCCATACGCCCCGCTCGATACCACTGCACACGCATTCAGGTCACGCAAACTGCAGACGCGTTTCGCGCGTGCGAAGGCGCCGGGGCCGTGTGTTACCTTCGCGCCGCGATGACCCTCCAAGGCGACGCGCCCGTCGACGAGTCCGAGGATCCGCAGCGCAAGGAGATCCCCGGTGATCTACCCGACGATGCGGTGAATCCCCGCGGTGGCCGCACGTCCAAGGGGGGTGCTGATGCCGCCCGCGAGCGAGCCCATGACCGCAGCCTCGTCGAGCGCGCCGCCGGCGGCGACGCGCGCGCGTTCCGCGAACTGGTGGCCCGCCACCAGCGCCGGGCCACGGCCGTCGCATACGGCATCGTGCGCAACAACGAAGACGCCCGCGAGGTCGCGCAAGACGCCTTCGTCCGCGTCTGGAAGCACCTCGCCGACTTCGCCGGCCAGGCCAGCTTCAGCACCTGGCTCTACCGCATCGTCTACAACCTCTCGATCGACCTGTTGCGTCGGCGCTCGCCGGGCAAGGCCGTGGAGCTCGACGAGCGCACCGACCTCGAGGGCGCTCCCTCCGAGCTGTTGCCCTACCGCGGCGAGACCGACCCCTTCTCGTCGGTCGATCGCGCGCGCCTCGTCGACGCCATGCAGAAGGCGCTCGACCAGCTCCCCGCTTATCACCGCACCGTCATCGTGCTGCGCGAGGTCGAAGGGCTCTCGTACGAAGAGATCGCCGAAGCCACCAGCGTACCGAAGGGAACCGTCATGTCGCGCCTCTTCCACGCGCGGCGCAAGATGCAGGTGCTCCTTCACGAGAGCCTCGGCGCCGAGGCCCCGATCCCGCAAGACCAGCGCGACGGTCCCGATGGAGGATTGACATGACCCACCCCGACGACGCGACGCTCCAGACCTGGTTCGACGGCGAGCTCCCCGACGCCGAGCGGGCCGTCCTCGACCTTCACCTCACGTCGTGCGCGCGCTGCGCGGGCGCCGCCATCGCGCTCCGCTCCCTGCACGCGACCGTCAATCACTGGGCCGACGCGCAGCCCGACGTCGACGCCGACTTCGCCGACGCTGTCTTCGCGAAGCTCGACCTCGACGCGGCGAAGCCCGCGGCCAAGGTGATCCCCCTCAACGCCGCGCGCGGGCCCGCGCCGCGCAGGGCCTTCCCGATGCGCCGGGTGGCCTTCCCCGCGATCGCTGTGGCCGCCGCGGCCTTCCTCGCGCTGCGCTTCTCGCCCACGGTGCCCGACCCGACACAGCCGCCCGCGCACACCGTCGCTCACGTCGCCGACCCCGCCCAGGCCGACCCCACGCAGCCCATCGAGGTGGGCGCGGGCGAAGGCCCCGGCGGCGCCGAGGTCACCCGCGTCGACGTGCAGGGCGCCAAGAGCTACGCGGTGCTCCAGATCCCCGGCGTCGCGCCCGGGGCCCTCACAGCCGTCGTGTGGATTCAAGATCCCGTCGACAGCGAAGCCTCTCCCACGACCACGCAGTAAGCAGGGTGACGACGTGAACCTTCGGACGTTTGCAGCATCGGCGCTCGTCGCGCTCTTCGTTACGGGCCTCGCGGGGGCTCAGAGCCAGGACAAGCACCCCAACGCGCCGCCCGCGCGCCTCGCCCAACAGCACGGCGCGGCGCCCGCGCCTGCGGCCACGGCGCACGTCGAGGTGCTCGTCCTCGAGGGCTCCGCGGGCGACGGGGGCGTCGCGTCGTCGCTGTCGAATCTCCGGCAGCTCCGGCAGCCGCCCTTCAACACGTATTCGCAGATCTCGGTGCTCTCGCGCTCGACGCTCTCGCTGTCGGCCGCGCCCGCCACGGCCGCACTGCCCAACGGCGGCAGCGCGCGCGTCACCCTCGCGGGGCGCTCGCCCGAGGGGCGCTACACCGTCGACGTGGCCCTCGTGCAGAGCGGTCAGACGAGCAACATTCAGTTCGTGGTGGGCTCGGGCGAGCCCTTCTTCACGGTGCGCTCGCGCAGGCCCGACCAGGCGCTCATCTTCGGGTTTATCGTGCGGCCCTAGTGCCGGGTGGTGGCGCCTTCTCTCGCGAAAAACAACGCGGGAGAAGGCGCTTCGCGCGAACCGATCAGGTCGAGCTGGAGCCCGTCGACGTGCTGGGCGTCGAGGCGGCCGGCGCGGCGGGGGCCGCGGGCGCGGCGACGGGGGCCGCGGCGCTCGAGGCGTCGCTGCTCGTCTTGGTCGACGACGACGATAATGAAGTCGCGTCGCCCTTCTTGTTCGATGAGCCCGAGTACAGGTCCTGATACCAGCCCGAGCCCTTGAGCAGAAAGTTGCCCGAGGTGATGAGGCGCGAGGCAGCCTCGGCGCCGCACGCCTCGCAGACCTTGATGGCGTCTTCGGTGATTCGCTGCACCTTGTCGAAGGTGTGGTTGCACGCGGAGCAGCGGTACGAGTAGGTCGGCATGTCGCGACGGGTAACGCGTGGCGCGCGTCCCGTCAACGCTTCGGAGGGGCTATGCGCCGCCGCGGCGGGCCTTGGCCTGCGCGAGCACGGCCTCGAGCTCGGCGGCCTCGGTGGTCTCTTCGCTCTGCGCCTCGACCGCGGGGGCGGTGCTCTCTTCGGCCGACACGCGCACGTTGGCGGCGGGTGCTGCGGCCGCGCCCGCGAGGCCCATCTTGCGCTTGAGCTCGTCGAGGGCCATGTCGGCGCCGCGGGCGGTCTCGAGGTCGCGAAACTTCTGCTGCAGCGAGTCGCCCGAGTACTGCTCGGCCACCTCGGTCTGCGCGTCGGCCTCGGCCTCCATCTGCACGATCTTCTCTTCCATGCGGTTGAAGGTCTCGAACGCGCTGTCGTTCGAGAGGCCCGACATGGTCTCGTGAATGGCCTTCTGCGCCTCGGCGCGCTTCTTCCGCGCGATGAGCACGTTCTTCTTGCGCTTGGCCTCTTCGATCTTGTTGTTGAGCACGCGCAGCGCGCTCTTCAACTGCTCGACGGCGGTCTTCTGCTTGTGCCACTGGCGCTCGAGCTCGGCCGAGAGCGACTCGTGCTCCTTCTGGCGGAGGAGGGCCTCCTTGGCGAGCTCGTCTTCGCCCGCGCGCACGGCCATCATGGCCTTGCGCTCCCACTCCTCGGCGGTGGCCTTCTCGGTGTCAAACTGCTTGCCCAGACGCTTCTCGTCAGCGATCGCGAGCGCGACCTGCTTCTTGGCGTCCATGAGCTGCGTGTTCATCTCCAGGATCACCTGGTTGAGCATCTTCTCCGGGTCTTCGCTCTTGGAGATGAGGTCGTTGAGATTGCTCTTGATGAGCGAGGCGAGACGGCCAAAAATTCCCATGGGTAGGCTGCGCTTTCCTCTTCAGCTGGCCAGGTGGAGGTCGAGTCGCGGAAGGTGCTGCGAGGCTGCGAGGCCCATGTCTTCGACCACGGCCTGGAGCTCGTTCTGATCGAGGTTGTCGAGCGGCAGCGCCGCCGACAGGTAGATCCCATCGTCTTGGAGCGAGAAGGCCGAGTGCAGGAGCCCGCCACCGTTGAGCCGCAAGAGCTCTTCGAAGAGCGCCTCGCGCTTGGGGGCTCCCGGCGCGGGCGCGTCGCCCACGCGCATGCGAAAGATCACCACGGGGCTGTCGACCTTGATCGCGAGGTTTCTCACGCCCGACTCGTGGTCGGTCACGATGAAGAGACCGTCGCCGATGTCCTGGTACGAGATCCCGCTCTCTTTGAGAAACTGCTCTACGTCGTCGATCGTTCGCATCGTGACTCCGCGCTCTGCAACGCGGCGCGGAGGCTAGCAGTTCCCGCCGCCGTCGGGGAGAGTGCTGTTTGCCTCGCGCGAGACGGCGCGAGGCGTCCTCCCGGCGACGTTACGCCGGGAGTGTTGCGCGAGCTGGGATGGGAGGGAGAGCGGGGGGAGGCGGAGCGGTCAGAAGCTCAGTGCGCGGGCGCCGCGAGGGCGGCGTCGATGCGGCGCTGAAACTCCTCGAAGGGGAGCGCACCGGCGACGAACTTGCCGGCGATGAAGAACGCGGGCGTGCCGATCTGGGCGCCGGTCGCGTCGGCCGCGGCCATGTCGTCGCGGATGCGGGCCTGGTGCGTGTGGTTGTCGAGCGCCGCGCGGAAGCGCGTCATGTCGAGGCCCTGCGTGGTGGCGAGGGTCTCGAGGTCGGCGCGCTCGATGTGCTGCTGGTTCTCGAAGAGCGCATCGTGGAAGCGCCAGAAGCCCGCGTTGCCACGCTGCGCGAACGCCTCCTGGGCGGCCTCGGCGGCGAGCATCGCGTTGTTGTGGAAGGGGAGGGGGTAGTCGCGCCAGACGAACTTCACGCGGTCGCCGTAGCGCTCGCGGATCTGCGCCACCTGGGGGCCGACGCGCGAGCAGAAGGGGCACTGGTAGTCCGAGAAGTGCTCGATCACGACGCGCGCGTTGGCGCCGCCGAAGAAGGGCGCGCGGGGGTTCGGGCGAACCGTGTACACGCGGTTCTCGTCGGGCTGGTCGTTCTGCGCGGCGGGGGCCGGGGCGGCGCCGCCGGGGAGGTACACGGTGCCGGTGGCGCCGTTGGCGATGGTGCGCTCGTACACGTTCGCGCGCGTGGTGCCGGGCACCGTGCGGATCATCTCTTCGGCCTTGGTCTTGACCTCATCGATGATGCGAACGAAGGCGTCTTCGGGCTGCGCGCCCACGAGGCGGCGGCCGTTGATGAAGAAGTGGGGCGTGCCGTTGGCCTCGACCTGCTGGGCGAGCGCGTGGTCGGCGTTGATCTCGGCGTCGTGGGTGTTGCCGGTCATCGCGGCGTTGTAGCGGGCCATGTTGAGCCCGAGCTGCGTCGCGTACCGGTCGAGGTCGGCGCGGTCGAGGTGCTGCTGGTTCTCGAACATGAGGTCGTGCGCGGCCCAGAACTTGGCGGCGCCGCCCTGCGCGTAGGCTTCCATCGCGAGCTGCGCCGCGGGGCGAGCCTTGTCGTGGAAGGGGAGGGGCTCGTTCTTCCACACGAAGCGGATGTCGTTGCCGTAGCGCGTGCGGAGGTTGTGCAGCGTGGTCTCGACGCGCGAGCAGAAGGGGCACTGGAAGTCCGAGAAGACCACCACGGTCACGAGCGCGTTGGCGGGACCCTGCACCGGCGAGGTGCCCACGGGCACGCGGTAGACGGCGTTGGGGTCTTCCTGGCGCTGGGGGGCCTGGGGCTGCGAGGGCGGCGTCGGCGCGGCGCCGGGGGCCGTGATCGGGTCACGCACCATCTGGGCGTAGACCTGGCTGCGGGGCTGGATCGTGCGCGCGCGGGCGAGCACGGCGTCGACGAGCTCCTTGAACTTCTCGTAGGGCTGGGCGCCCACGAGGTTCGTGCCGTTGATGAAGAAGTTCGGCGTGCCCTGGGCGCTCACGGCCGTGGCGAGCGTCTTGTCACGCTCGATGACGGCGTTGTGCGTGTGGCCGTCGAGGGCCGCGCGGAAGCGCGTCATGTTGAGGCCGAGCTGCGTCGCGTAGCGCTCGAGGTCGGCGCGGTCGAGGTGCTGCTGGTTCTGGAAGAGCAGGTCGTGCATCGCCCAGAACTTGGTGTTGCCGCCCTGCGCGAAGGCCTCACGCGCGGCCTCTGCGGCCGGCGTCGCCTTGTCGTGGAAGGGGAGGGGGTTGTCCTTCCACACGAAGCGCACGTCGTTGGGGTACTCGCGGCGAAGACGCTGGAGCGTCTCTTCCACGCGCGAGCAGAAGGGGCACTGGTAGTCCGAGAAGATCACGACCGTCGCGAGCGCGTTGGCCGGACCGAGCACGGGCGAGTTGCCCACCGGGAGGCGCTCGGCGTCGGCCATGGGCCCGCCCGGCGCGTTCGAACCAGGCTCCGCCGCGACATCGCTGCCGGGCTCGGCGGGCGTCTTCGACCCCGTGATGTTGCCCACCACGAAGCCGAGCACGAGCGCCATGATGATTGAGATGGCTGCTGCGCCTTTACTCACTTTTCACTCCGTTCCTTTTCTCTGCGTTCCTTGAAAGCGCCTTGTTGTAAGGCCCCGGAGCACCATTGCCCGGTGTGGCCCACGTACGGCGAGAGACAGCGTTGTAGCGATGGAGCCGCGGCGTCGGCGAGCGCTCCTGGGACAGCGCTTCTTTTGATGGCCTCTCTCGCCACACGAGTGTGGAGAGGCACCCAAAAGACGCCGCGCCCGAGCGCGTGCGACACAGCGACGCGCTGCGTGTGCGAGAGCCCGAAGCGCGCACTCTGCTCCGAAGAGAGAGGGCGCGAAGCTCCCGCAGCTACGCAGCGATCAGACTGAGGGAGGGCGCCACGACGAAGGCGCGTGCCCATCGCGCGGACCCGCAACGTAGGCGGTGTCGACGCAGGCCGTGCAATCGGCGGGGGGGATGCCTTCGAAGAGCTTCACCGCGCGCGCGGCGTCCCACACAAGGGCGCCGAAGGTGTGGTGATGGGGCGCGTCGGGCACCTCGATCTGACAGCCCGGCGTGTTCGGGTCGACGCACACGATGGGCGCGCGCGACTGACCCGACATCGGCCGCGCGGCGTAGACCTCGCGGGCGACACGCAGGCTTTCGACCATACGAGAGGCCATGAACGACGAGTCTTTTGCGGGCGTTTTGGCCTCACCCGCGAGCTCGCGCGAGAAGGTAGACGCCGACATCGCGACCATCGGGCGGTTGAGGCAGCGGCCCATGCCCTGCGCGTGCGCGCTCAGCGCCGTGAAGAACACGGCGAAGGCGGCCAACACGCTGAGGGTGAACGAACGCATGCCTCTTTAGGGTCCCGTCGGGCGCGATTGTACGGATCTCGAACACGATCGCAATGGCTAGTTGCACCGCGCCCTTTGATTCGCTGCCGCGGCCATGTCTATGGCTTCGCCGCGCACTCGTCAACGCGGGAGCGTCGCAGAATCTTCTCCCTTGAGGAAGAATTCTGCTTCGCGCGCGAAAGCATGCGTTTCGAGGGCCTCGGGGGCCATCCACGTGACGCCCGCCTCGCCGCGAAACCAGGTGCGCTGGCGTTTGGCGAACTCGCGCGTGCTCCGCACGATGGTGTCTTCGAGGGCGGCCCCCGCGAGCTCGCCGCGCACGAGCGCCACCACCTCGGCGTACCCGACGCTGCGGAGTGCCTTGAGGTCGTGCGCGTAGCCGTCTGCGAGGATCGCGCGCACCTCGTCGGCCCACCCGCGCGCCAGCATCGCGCGGGTGCGCGCGGCGATGCGCTCGCCGAGCACAGGCCGCGGCACCTCGAGGCCGACGAACAGCGCCTCGTAGCGCGGCGCCTCGGCGGCGTGGCGCTTGTGATGCGACGAGAGCGCCTCGCCCGTGAGCGCGAACACCTCGAGCGCGCGCACGATGCGAATGGGGTCGTTCACGTGGATCTTCGCGGCGTACTCCGGGTCGACGAGGCCGAGCTCGCGGTGCATCGCCGCGAGCGCGTCGGGGCCCTGCGCGGCGCGCGCGTTGAGGGTCGCCCGCAGCGCCGCGTCGGTGGGGACGGTCTGCGCGAGGCCGCGGATGAGGGCCCGGAGGTAGAGCCCCGCGCCCCCCACGACGATGGGCACCTTGCCCCGCGCGCGCACGTCGGCGATGGCCCGGTCGGCGTGCGCGGCGAAGAGCGCGGCGTCGAAGTGCGCGTCGAGGTCGACCACGTCGAGGAGGTGGTGCGCGACGCCGCGGAGCTCTTCGGGCGAGGGCTTCGCCGAGCCCAGGTCGAGGCGGCGGTACACCTGCACCGAGTCGGCGCCGATGAGCTCGCCGCCGAGGCGCCGCGCGAGGTCGACGGCGCGCGCCGTCTTGCCCGACGCGGTCGGGCCGGCGATCACCAGAATGCGTTGCGGGCTCGCTTCCATCGTCGGGGACGTCACGTGTGGCGGGCGAGCACATCGCACGGAATCGACACGCACGCGAGGGTGTGCGACACGAGCGACCCTCGATGACACCCCGACGACGACGCCTCGCGAGGCTGGTGGGCGCGCTCGCTGCGGGCGCGGTGGCCCTCGTGGTCGCGGCCAACGCCGTGGTGCTCACCCTCGGCGGTCGCGGCGTGTACGAGCGCGGCGAGCCCGTGCCGGCGAGGCCCGTGGCGATCGTGCTCGGGGCTCGCGTGTGGCGCGACGGCACGCCCTCCGACGTGCTCGAAGACCGCCTCGCGGTGGCGCTCGACCTGTACCGCGCGGGCCGCGTGCGACGCATCCTCGTCACGGGCGACAACGGCTCCAACCGCTACGACGAGGTGACCGTGATGCAGCGCTGGCTCCTCGCGCGCGGCGTCGACCCGAAGCACGTGGTGCGAGACCACGCGGGCTTTCGCACCCTCGACTCGATGGAGCGCGCGGTGCGGGTGTTTCAGGTGCGCCACGCGGTGGTGTGCACGCAGCGCTTTCACATGGCGCGCTCGCTCTTTCTCGCGCGCCACGCGGGCCTCGACGCAGTGGGCGCGGTGGCCGACCGGCGGCGCTATCGGGGCCGAGCGCGCTTCGCCGTCCGCGAGGTGGGCGCGCGCGCGATGGCCGTCGTCGACGCGTGGGTGCTGCGTCGGGGTCCGCGGTTTCTGGGGCCGCCGATCCCGATCGAGCCGTAGGGCGAACGGTGGTAGGGTCGCGCCCGATGCTCGCGCTGGAGCCGGGTACGATCTTCGCGCGCGATTTCAAGGTCGTGCGAGCGCTCGCGCGGGGCGGCATGGGCGCTGTCTACGTGGTGGAGCAGCTCAGCACCTCGAAGACGCGCGCGCTCAAGGTGCTCCACGCGCAGCTCGCGGGCGACCCCAAGATTCGTCAGCGCTTCGAGCAGGAGGCGCGCGTCGCCGCCCGCATCGAGAGCGACCACATCGTCGACGTGGTGGCCGCGGGCATCGAGGAGCCCGGCACCCCGTGGCTCGTGATGGAGTTTCTCAAGGGCACGGACCTCGCGGCGCACCTCGACAAGCACCGCGCGCGGCCGCTCGCCGAGGTCGACGAGATCTTTCGGCAGATGGGCCACGCGCTCGCCGCGGCGCACCGGGCGGGCCTCGTGCACCGCGACCTCAAACCCGAGAACATCTTTCTGGTG
>CAISKJ010001021.1 GCA_903885885.1 uncultured delta proteobacterium | reverse complement strand
TCGCCGCGAAGGCGCTCGACGGCCGCGTCACGCTGCAAGAGGGCGAGGCCGAGCGCCTCCCCTTCGACGACAAGAGCTTCGACGGCATCACCATGGCGTTCGGCATCCGCAACGTGGTCGACCGCCCCGCCGCGCTGCGCGAGATGGCCCGCGTGACGCGCCCCGGCGGCCGCGTGGCGATCCTCGAGCTCGCCGACCCGAAGGGCGGCCTGCTCTCGACCTTCGCGCGCTTTCACATTCACACCGTGGTGCCGTGGGTGGGCGCGGTGCTCTCGGGCGCCAAGGAGTACCGCTACCTCCACGAGTCGATCGCGGCGTTTCCGCCGGCCGAGCGCTTCGCCGACCTCATGCGCGAGAGCGGCCTCGACGTGCTCGCCGTGCGACCGTTCACCTTCGGCGTGGTCACCCTCTACGTCGGCACCCCGAAGGCGTGACCGATGAGCATTGCAGCGCCCGTGTCGTCTGAGAGGCCCTCTCGCGCGCGCATCTGGCTCATGGCCTGCCGCCCCGCGACGCTCACCGCCGCGGTGGTGCCCGTGATGGTGGGCGCCGCCGTCGCGTACCGCAGCGTCGGCGCGGCGTCGGTTCGCGTGGCCTCCCTCGTGGCCGCGCTCGTGGGCGCGATGCTCATTCAGATTGGCACCAACCTCGCCAACGACGTGTTCGACGCCGAGAAGGGCGCCGACACGGCCGACCGCCTCGGGCCCACGCGCGTCACGCAGGCGGGCCTCCTCACGGCCCGCGAGGTGCGCGCGGGCATGGTCGTCGCGTTCGGCCTCGCCACGCTGGCGGGCGTGTATCTCACGGCGGTGTCGGGGTGGCCCCTGGTGGCCATCGGCCTCGCCTCCATCGCGTCGGGCGTGGCCTACACGGGGGGCCCGTACCCGCTGGGGTACAACGGCCTCGGCGACGTGTTCGTGTTCGTGTTCTTCGGCCTGGTGGCCGTGTGCGGCACGGCCTTCGTGGGCACCGGGGCGGTGCCCGCGCTCGCGTGGGCGGCGGCCGTTCCGGTGGGCGCGCTCGCGACGGCGGTGCTGGTCGTCAACAACGTGCGCGACCGCGCGACCGACGTGGTGGCCGGCAAGCGCACGCTGGTGGTTCGCCTCGGGCGCCGCTTCGGCACCGTGGAGTACGCGGCCCTGTGGTTCGTCGCGTGGGGCGCCGCGCTCGCGCTCGGGCTCTGGCTGCGCGCGCCGCTGATGCTCCTGCCGCTCGCCACGATTCCCTTCGGCGTGCGGCTCATGCGCACGGTCGCGAGCACCGAGGGGCGGCCCCTCAACGCCACGCTCGCCTCGACCGCCAAGATGCTCCTCGCGTACGGCGCGCTGCTCACGGTGGCGCTCGTGGCGGGTTGAGCGGCCCCTTCCATCGTGCGCGCTGCGCACGGTAGTCTCCTACCATGAGCATGGCCTACCGCGACGAACGCGACGCTGCGCTGGCGCGCGTCGACGCGCTCCTGCGAGAGAACGCCCGCCTGCGCGCCGAGAACGGCTGGCTCTACGCGCACCACGACGACGCGCCGCGGGAGCACCCGCGCGTGCGCGGCGCCCTCGCGGCGGCGGCCCTCCTGCTCGCGGCGATCGCGTGCGCGGGGCTCGTGGTGTGTGACGCGAGCGCCCGCGCGACGCGCGCCGACGACGACCTCG
>CAISKJ010001020.1 GCA_903885885.1 uncultured delta proteobacterium | reverse complement strand
GCGCGTCGAGCGGGGCCAGCCCGTGGGTGACGCCTCCACGCTCGCCACGGCCTTTCCGCTCGTCTACTGGGTCGAAGCGCGCAGCGCCGACGCGCCCGCGCAGATCACGCTCGTCTGGTCCGTGGACGGCCGCCCGGTGCAGCGCCAGTCGCTCGACGTGGGCCGCGGGCCGCGCTGGCGCACGTGGGCGTTCCTCCCGCGCCGCGCGGCGGGGCACACCGTCGAGGTCACCGTGCTCGACGCGGCGGGCGCTACGCTCCGCACCGACCGCGCCGAGGTGCGCTGACCCTCACGCGCGAAAGTGATCCTTCGCGAGGCGCACGGCGGCGAGCACCGCGACGTCGTCGCCGTCAGCCTTCACCGCCGCCCGCACGCCCTCGGCATCGCATCGCATGAAGGGGTTCGTCGCCCGCTCGTGGGCGAGCGTGCCGGGCACCGTGGGCTCGCCCGCCGCGCGCCGCGCCTCGGCCGCCGCGAGGGCCTCGCGCACGACCGCGCTGCCGGGCTCGAGGTGCAGCGCGAACTTCAGGTTCGACACCGTGTACTCGTGCCCGCAATAGACCTTCGTCTCAGGTGAAAGTGAGCCGATCGTCTCGTTGAGCGAGCGGTGCATCATCGCCGGCGTGCCCTCGAAGAGCCGCCCGCAGCCGCCGAGAAACATCGTGTCGCCGGTGAAGACCGCGCCCTCGCCGCTCCACGCGACGGCGCCCAGGGTGTGACCGGGCACGTGCAGCGCGCGGAAGCGCAGCGCCCCGACGGCCTCTTCGTCGCCGTGCTCGACGAGGCGCGTGACGCCCGGCACGCGGTCGCGGTCGTGGGCGTGCGCCACCACGCGGAGGCCCGGAAACTTCGCCGCGAGCGCGGGGATACCCCCCACGTGGTCGGGGTGGTGATGCGTCGCGAGCACCACCGAGGGGGCTACGCCCAGACGGGCGAGGGCGTCGAGCACGGGCTCGGCCTCGGAGGGGTCGACGACGGCGACGGCGCCCGTCGAAGGGCACAGCACGAGGTACGCATAGTTGTCACTGAGGCACGGAACGATCTCAACGCGCATGCCGGTTGCCCTACCACAAGGCTCCGACGCGCGGCACCCGTGCTAGAACGCGCGCCGATGTCCGACGCCCCCGCCGCCCCGAAGCCCGAGGCCGCCAACGCGCCCCGCAAGGCAACCCTCGCCATGATGCTCGCGTCGCCGAAGGGCCTGTGGCGCTTCCTCCGCGACCCGCAGACGCCCCGCGGATCGAAGGTCCTCGCGGTGCTCACGCTGGCCTACGTGGTGTCGCCCCTCGACGTGATCCCCGACTGGATCGTGCCGGTGCTCGGGTGGTTCGACGACGTGGGCATCACCGCCGCCGCGCTGGCCTACATCGCGTCGCAGGCGGCGCGCTACGCCAACGAGCACCCGACGATCACGGTGCGGCCGACGAAGCCCGACGAGAAGCCTTCTGCGCGGTGAGGGCGCGGTGATACCGTCGCGGCGATGCGGCGCTTCCCGTTGACCCTCGACACCGACACCACCGAGGTGCGCGACGCCCTGGAGATCGCGCGGACCCAGTACAACCGCGGCGACCTCGACGACGCGATGCGCTGGCTCCACCGCGCGGCCGACATCGCGTACGAGCAGCGCCACGACGAGCGCGCCGCCTCGCTCGCGAACAGCCTCGGCGCGCTGAGCCCGCCGCGCGCCCCGGCCGCCCGCGCCGCGACCGAGAGCGCGCGCCCCCGCGTCGCCGAGCCCGCGAT
>CAISKJ010001019.1 GCA_903885885.1 uncultured delta proteobacterium | reverse complement strand
CGGGATACGTCCAAGCCCGTTTACTCCGCGCAGGACTCGGCCGCGACGCCGCCCACGCCCGCGACCGCGAGGCGATGGCCCGGCAGCCAGCCGATGGAGGGTCGCCCGAGCTGCAGCCCCGACGCGTCGGAGGGCAGCGCGAGCACGGTTTCGAAGCGCGCGCCGCGGTCGTTCGAGAGCTCGACGCGCTCGCCCGCCACGGCCACGAAGCGCGCGAGGTCGACGCGCAGCACCGCGCTCGCGACGGGCCCCGGCGGGCGCCGCCCGGTGACGCGGGTGTAGGGCCCCATCGCCGACTCGGTGAACACGATCACCCGTGAGCCGTCGGGGTCGTCGCGCCACGCGGTGATGCCCGCCGCGGTGCGCGTGAGGCCGTCGAAGCGCTCGCTCTGCCCCGCGATGACGCCGCCCGCCACGGTGTTCACGCGGTCGACGAACACGAGGTGCTCGCCCTCGGCGAGCGCGAGAAACGAGTCGCTCGCGTCGAGCACGACGGCCCGCGTGGTGGCGTCCATGCCCGTGATGGCGAACCACCCGACGTCGCCCGCGGGGGCGCGCGACAGCATGAGCGTGGGCTCGACGGCGCCGCTCCGGTGGCTCACGAACGACCACCCGCCCGCCGCGCGGCGCGACCAGGGCGCGCCCCGCACGTCGGAGCACAGCGGCGTGACCGAGAAGCCCACGGCCTCGCCGCCGCGCACGTAGAAGCGCCCGTCGGCGACGAGAAAGGCCGCGCCGTCGCGGGCGAACTCGAGCGCCCACACGCCGCCCATCTGACACGGGATCTCGTCGGGGAGCGTGGCCGTGACGGCGTGCGTCTCGTCGATGATGCGGTCGTCGCGCACCGACCACACGGCGCCGCGCGCGTCGATGGCGCGCACGTCGACGCGAGGCTTCGCGCGCCAGCACCACGCGGGCGCGGGCGCAGCGGGAGCCTCGCGCGCAGCGGGCGCGTCCGCAACCATCGCGGTGTCGTGGAGGGGGGCGGGGCGGTCGTCGAGGGCGACGACGTGGCGCGTGCGACACGCCAGGGCGAGCGGCGCGAGCGCGAGGGCTCTCACGATCGCGCGTCGCACGCGGAGCTCAGCCGCGGGAGGGGAGGTTCAGCTTACGGAGCTTGTCGGCCAGGCTCACGCCCACGCTCGTGGCGTTGGCCTGCTGCTGGTAGGCGCGATACGCCTGACGCTCTTCGTCTTGAAGGGCCGCGCGCACCGAGAGCTTGATGCGCCCGCGGTCGATCTCGACGACCTTCACCTTCACGTCGGCGCCCACGGGCATTGACTTCTTGAGGTCGGCCCCGCGCGGCTGGCCGCTGTCGGGGGGCGCGATGTAGCCGCGGCCCACCTTGCCGAAGGTGCCCTCGATCTGGGCCCACACGCCGAAGTTGTCGTGCTCGGCGATCTTCGCCATCACGATCATGCCCTGGCGGGGGTTGATCGACTTCTTGAGCTGCTCCTCGGTGACGCCTTCGGGCACGAGCGCGAGGGCGATGCGGCGCTGCCCGCGGTCGACGCGCGCGACGCGCACGGTGACCTCCTGCGCCTCCTTGAGCACCTCGTTGGGGTGCTGCACGCGCTTGCCGCCGCCGTCGATCTCGCTCACGTGCAAGAGGCCGTCGACGCCCTTCTCGAGCTCGACGAAGGCCCCGAAGGGCTGCATGCGCGCGACCTTGCCCTTGTGCACGCTGCCCGGGGGGTAGCGCTTGTTCACGTCGGACCAGGGGTCGACCTCGATGGCCCGGCGCGACAGCTCGACGCGGGGCGTACCCTCGGGCAGGCGCGAGAAGCGCTGCTGGGGCTTCTTCTTGTCGCGGGCGTGCTTGTCGCCCTTGTCGCCCTCGACCGTCGCAGCGCCTTCGGCCGCAGGGGCCTCGGCGGCCTCCGCGCCCTCGGCCGGCGCTGCCTCGGCGGCGGGCGCCTCGGCGGGCTCGGCCTCGGCGGCGGGCGTCTCCGACGTCTGCGCGGCGGCCTGCGCCTGGGGCACGTCGATGCGCAGCACGAGCGCCTCGATCTCGTCGCCGACGCGGGCCACGTCTTGCGGGCGCGTGCCGCGGTCGTGCGAAATCTCCGTGAGCTGGATGCGCCCCTCGACGCCGCCGAGGTCGACGAAGATGCCGTGATCGCGCACGGCCACGACGCGGCCCTTCACGCGCTCGCCGACCTTGATGCTCGCGACGGCCTGCTCGGCGCGCTCGCGGATCTCGCCCTCGCGCAGGGCGCGGCGCGACACGACGGCCTCGCGGTCGCTGAGCGAGGTGATCTTGAAGATCTCGCGGCGCAGCACCATCGCCTGCAGCTCCGACTGCGAGGGCACGCGCACGTCGATGTGCGAGCTCGGGCAGAAGCCGCGCACGCCGCCGATGTCGACCTCGAGGCCGCCGCGGTTGATGCCCGTGATGAGGCCCTCGATCGCGTCGCCGGCGTTGAAGGCCTGCGCCACCATCTCGCGGTTGCGGTCGGCGCGGTTGGGGTCGCGCGTGACGACGAGGTTGCCGCCGCCGCGCGTGCCGTCTTGCAGCACGATCACGTCGACGGAGTCGCCCACCGCGGGCGGCGCCTCGGCCTCGGGCGTGGCGAGCTCGCGCAGGTCGAGCACGCCCTTCTCCTTGCCCCAGAGGTCGCAGAGGGCGCCGCCGGGGCCGAGCGCGAGGATCTTCGCGCGCACCTTGTCGCCGACCTTGAAGGCGCGGTGCTGCAGGTCTGCGCCGCCCTTGTTGCCGCCGCCACCCTTGCGCTCGCCCCCCGCCTGCGCCCCTTCGGGCCGCGGGCCGTCGGCGCGCGGCTTCTTGCGGTCGCGGTCGCGACGCGGACGGTCTGCGCGCGCGTCGCCCACGACGGGCGCCGCGGCCTGCGCCGCGAGGGTGTTGCCGATGTCGTCCCCAGGCTCTTCGACGGGCCCCTCGTCGTCGCCGCGCGCGGCCGCAGCAGCGGGCGCGGGGGCGATGAGGTTGCCGATGTTGTCCTCGGGGTCTTCAACGGGATGCTGGGCGGCCGACTCCGCAACAACAGGCGGCGGGGCTCCGTTGTTCGGGGCGGCCGTTTCCTGCGTGGGAGTCGTGCTCTCGCCGTTGCTCTCGCCGTTGCTCATTGCGTGGTCTCCGTACATGTCTCGCGAAGGGGGTCGTCCGAAAGGGAGGCGTCTTATGCCACAGGTCAATTTGAAATGCGACGGTGCGGGTTGCGCCCTCGCGCGTCGCGTGCTGACGCCCCATCGCACCTCGCCGAACCGCTGCAACGCGCGGCCCTCTGCGCGACCTCGCGCACCCCGCCGCGACAGAAAATGAACCCCTCGTACGAAAGTGTTGACATGCGCCGCGCCGTGAGTAGAGTCCGCCTCCCATTCCGACTTAGCTCAGTTGGTAGAGCAGGCGGCTGTTAACCGCCGGGTCGCTGGTTCGAGTCCAGCAGTCGGAGCTATCGAGAGGCCCTCCCCCAAAGGAGGGCCTTTCGTCATTTTGGGCTTTTCCAAAGGGCCCAACGGCAGCGCGCGGGGCGCGCGGAGGGGCGATCACGTCATCGCCGCGAAGGCTCGCGAGGCGCGACGAGCGATGCTCAACGAGCGCGCGAGACCATCGGCGTCCCTACCGGTGCGCGAACGCTCTTCGCCTCCGTCGTGGTGCTGCTCGGCCTCAGCCGCGCAGTCCTGCGACGACGAAGAGGAGCAACGCCTCCAGCGCGTCGGCGCGCGCCTTGGGGCTGAGCTGAGCGAGCGGTCCGCTGTGCGCGAGCGAGGCGAAGCCGTGCACCGCGGACCACACGCGAATCTCCGCTCCCTCGCGATGCCTCTTCGGCATGGCCTTCTCTTCGACGAGCTCGTCGAGCACACGCCCGAGCAGCGCCCCCGGTGTTGGGCCGACCAGCGCGCCTTCCGCTGCGAGGCAGGCGCGACCCGCCGAGCCGAACATCAATCCGAAGAGCTGCGGATGCTCCCGGGCGAGGTTCACGTAGGCGCACGCCGCGGCGTTGAATCGGGCGACCGCGCGCGACTTCACGGCGCCTCTGGGTCGCGCCGCGAGCATGGCCTCTTGCATCTTCGCGGAGAGCCGCTCGAAGCCGCGCACCGCGATCGCCGTCAGGAGCGCCCCCTTGTCTACGAAGTGACGATACGCCGCGTTCGCGGACACGCCGACCTCGCGCGCGACCTCACGCAGACTGAAGGCTTCTGCGCCGACCTGCTCGATGAGGCCCAGGCCCGCATCGACCAGCGCGTTCCGCAAGTCGCCATGGTGGTAAGGCGCTTTCGAGAGAGCCACGGCAGCATGTTGACACCGTGAACTTCGCGCGTAAAGTTCACGCCGTGAACATGACGCTCGCCCCGCCCTTCGGTGCCCCTTCTGCTCATTTCGCGACAGGGGTCTGCGCATGAAAATCGCCGTGTTCGGCGCCACCGGGCTCACCGGCGGCCTGGTCGTGGAGCGCGCGTTGGCCGCGGGCCATCGGGTCACTGCGCTCGTCAGAAACCCTGACGCCGTCCGCCGCACGCATGAACGCCTCGCGCTCATCGGTGGGAGTCCGACGTCAGAGGCCGACGTCGAGGCCTGCGTGCGCGGGGCCGACGTCGTGATTCACTGCCTCGGCGTGGGCGGCAAGGGCACCGGCAAGCCCACCACGCTCATCTCGGACTCCGTGAAGGCCACACTGGCAGCCATGCAGAAGCACGGCGTCCCCCGCGTCGTGTGCATGTCGAACGTCGGGGCGAGCGGCAGCGGGCCGTGGCTGGTGAACCGCGTCGTGGTGCCCCTGTTTCTTCGCTGGCTGAGACCCATCATCGACGACAAGGAGCGCATGGAGAGCGCGCTCCGTGCCTCGGCGCTCGAGTGGGTCGCCGTGCGCCTCGTGGGGATCACGGAAGGGGCTGCAAAGCCCGTTCGCATGACAGAAGACGGCAAGGGTCTCGGCCTCACGATCACCGCGCCCTCCGTCGCCGAGTTTCTCCTCGCGCGCGCGACGGGGCCAGAGTTTGTCCGGCAAACGCCCTCGATCAGCAACTGAGCCCGGCAGGCCACCGCGCGAGGGCCGCCCGCTTCGCGCGTGCCCCACGAACTCGGCGGAGGCGACGGGGCGCATCTCGAAGGCGCTTCGGGGGTGGAGCCGCGGCGCAGAGCCGTAGACGGCGGACGAAGGGCGGCGTACCGTCCCCGCGCCGTTTCTGGGAGTGCCTTCCGGAGCATCGATCGCTGGGGATCCGACGGACCTTCGCCGCGCGCAGCTTCGAACGCCCTACGGGTGACCCTGAACGAGACGCCGCCGCTGCCGGTGGCCCCCTGTGTGAGGAGGAAGACGAATCATGATGACCAGGTGGATCCTGCGTGGCGCCGCGATCGCGAGCATGCTCGCGACCTACGACTGCGGCCGTCGCAACAACAACAGCAACAACGACAACAACGGCAACGCCAACAAGCCCCCGGAGCAGCCCGTGGTGCAGGCGCCGGTGGTGCAGCAGCCCCCGATGCAGCAGCCCCCGATGCAGCAGCCCCCGATGCAGCAGCCCCCGGGCGTGGCGCAGAACGGCATGGCCCCCATGCAGCCCATGCAGCCCACGGCGCCGGGCGGTGACTTCATCACCTCGCAGCTCCAGATGCGCCAGCAGCAGTTTGCCGCGGGCATGAACCCCGTGATGCCCGTCGCGCGCGGCACCCTCGCCACGAGCGCCAAGCAGAACTACTCGGTGCCCCTGCAGGCGGGCCACTGTTACAAGATCATCGGCGTCGGCGGCGTGGGCGTGACGGACCTCGACCTCGCCCTCTTCGACCCGGCCAACACCCAGGCCGATCAGGACATCGCCACGGACAACTTCCCGGTGATCGGCCTGCAGCGCCCGCTGTGCCCCACGGTGGCGGGCCAGTATCGCCTCGAGGTCACGATGTACACGGGCCAGGGCGAGTACGGCGTGCAGGTGTTCGGCAACTGATTCGACGTCGAGGGCGTCGCGCGGAGCAACCGGCGGCGCTTCATCGAAGCGAAAACGCCCGCGACGGAGAGCACCGCGAGGTCGCGCGGCTCTCGGTTGCGGGCGTTCTGCTGTGCG
>CAISKJ010001018.1 GCA_903885885.1 uncultured delta proteobacterium | reverse complement strand
GCCGTTGCCCTTGCCCATGCCCACGACGACGTTGCGCAGGGCGCGGTCGTTCATGTCCATGGCGCGGCGCCAGCGTACGTTGCGCGCGTCGAGGTCGACGGGGTCGCGAAAGAAGAGCGCGTTGTCGACGATGGCCGCGAGCAGGTTGTGGGCGCTGGTAATGGCGTGAATGTCGCCGGTGAAGTGCAGGTTGATGTCGGCCGCGGGCACGAGGGTGGCCTTGCCGCCGCCGGTGCCTCCGCCCTTGATGCCGAACACGGGGCCCAGTGACGGCTCGCGCAGCGCCGCGATGGCGCGCCGACCGCGCTTCGCGAGGCCCATCGCGAGGGCCACCGAGGTGGTCGTCTTGCCCTCGCCCGCGGGCGTCGGGTTGATGGCCGACACGAGCACCAGGCGCCCCTGCGGAGCGCCGTCGCGGCGCGCGAGCGCGTCGAGCGAGATCTTGGCCTTGTGTCGTCCCCACGGAATGACGTCGGCAGGGTCGAGGCCCGCGTCGCGGGCCACGTCGAGAATGGGTCGCAGCGTTTCGGTGGTCGTCATGGCGGTCGCGGAGGGTACTCCCCCTCGCCGCGGCGTTGCGAGCGCTACCGATCCATCAGAAGCACCCCGTCGGGTGCGAGGGTGAGCGCGTCGCGTGCGCGCACCTGCACCACGATGCCGCCGGGTGTTCCCGCGGGGGTAGGCGGCACGCCGAGGGGCTCCCAGGTGAGCGAGGCCGCGCCGTCGCCGTCGAGGGCCAGCGTGGCGAGCTCGCAGGCCTCGTCGACGGGAGGCCCATCGTCGCGTGTGAGGCAGGTGTGGAGGGCGAATCGTTCGTGTACGAACAAGTCGACGCCGCGGGCCCTCGGTCGAACGAAGGGCGCTTCCCACGCGATGGATGCGGGGTACACGCTGCCCTCGTAGCCCACCGTGGCGAGGGGATTGTTCGGTACCGAACCATCGTACGTTCGCCCGCCGCGGCGCAGGGTGCAGGGCGTCGGCGCGGGTGTGCCCCCGGGGCGCGCGAACCACGCGGCGAGGTTGAGGTCGCGGTGGCCGAAGGGCGCGTCGACCGTGGGCTGGCCGTAGTCGTTGCGGTGGGCGCGCGGCACCGTGAGCTCGCCGCGCACCTCGACGACGAGGGCGCGGAGGCCGAGCTTGTCGACCCGCCACCGGTGGGGCATCCCCCGCGGGATGAACACGTGCTCGGCGGCGTTGGCGCGCAGCGTACCGCAGGGGGTGTCGAGCGTGGCGCCGCCTTCGAGCACACACACGACCTGGTCGCCGTCGTGGTCGATGAGCACGGTGGTGGGCGACTCGCTGTCGGCGCTCACCCACGCGAGCGCGACGTGGTCGTTGAAGAGCAGCGCGAGGCGCCCGCGCACCGGGTCACCGCCCGCGGGCACATCGGCGAACAGAAACCGGCGCCGCGTGAGCGCGCCGTCTCTCGGGAGCGCCTCCACGCGCGCGCCTCCGAGGGGCGTCCACACGGGGGCCTCGCGCGCCGGCGCGGCGTCGCGGTGGAGCACGGTGTAGGCTCCGTCGCGGCGCGCGAGGCGCTCGGGGTAGTTGGGGTTGCCGTGGCAGACCGCGGGAAACATCGCCCGCGAAGGTACGCTCAGACGGTGTGGCGCACGTACTCGAAGTCGACGGGGCGGCCCTTGATGCCCTGCTTGGGCGGGGCGATCCAGTGGGCCATCTTGCCGGGCTCGTACACGGGCTTCGTCATGAGGCTCTTCACGTAGGCGCGGTCGGCCTCGGTGGGGAGCCAGTCGCTCTGCCGCGCGTTCCATTCATCGGCGGTGATGGGGTTGCCCTGCGGGTCGAAGTGCTGCCCCGCGTAGAGCCCCACGCCGCGGTTGAAGCGCCGGTGCGGCAGCGTGAGCTCGTAGTCGACGCCGGCCTCTTTGATGGCGCGGTTCCACTTGTCGACGCCGCGCTGGCAGTCGCCCACGTAGTCGTCGCGCAGCACCTCGTTCATGGCCATGCGCAGGGGCACGCTCTCGTCGATGATGCGCCCGTCTTTGAAGTGGGGAATGTTCATCGTGCCGGTGAGCGCGAGGTGGTCTTCGTACTGATCCTCCTTCGCGCGGCCCTTGAGGCCCGAGGCGAAGAACGAGGCCGCGTTGGAGGACACCTCGCCGCCGAAGAGGCCGAGGGAGCTCGAGAACCAGAAGTTCATGTACTTCTGGAGGGTGCCGAGGTCGATGCCGCCCTGCGCGCGCGCGTCGCCGTTGGGGTCGAGCTTCGTGAGCTCGCAGGCGCGTTGCACAACCCGCAGCACGCCCGTCTCGCCCACGAACATGTGGTGCGCCTCTTCGGTGAGCATGAAGCGCGTCGTGCGGGCGAGCGGGTCGAAGGCGCTCTCGGCCAGCGCGAGGAGCTGATACTTGCCGTCGCGGTCGGTGAAGTAAGTGAACATGAAGAAGCTCAGCCAGTCGGGCGTGGCTTCGTTGAAGGCGCCCAGGATGCGCGGGTTGTTCTGGTCGCCGCT
>CAISKJ010001017.1 GCA_903885885.1 uncultured delta proteobacterium | reverse complement strand
TCGACGGGCTTCTCGCAGCCCTGCGAGGCCGACCCCCGCGTGTCGCCGCTCGACAGCAACGTGGCCTTCCAGACGCTCGGCGACACGGCGTACGTCACGCGCATCCGCGCCGACCTCGCCTCGACCGCGCTCGACCGCGACCTCGTGCTCGCCTCGAGCGACCGCGGCAGCCGCGTGCGCAACTACACCTACGGCACCGTCGTGAACACGCCCGTCGACCCCTGCGCCAACCCGCACTCGGCCTTCGAGGGATGTTCGGCCCGCGGCGGCGACACCACCACCGCGGGCGCCGTGTGCGCCGCGCTCGGCCTCATCGCCGCGCGCTCGATGCGCCGCCGCAAGCGCGCCTGACCCTCAGGCCCGCGACTCCGAGAAATTCAGCCCCACGCCGAAGCCCCCGAGGCGGTCGCGCATCGCCGTGAACACCGCGTCGCTCTCGGCGAAGCGCTCGGCGGGCACCACGCCCTTCCACGTGAGCGATGCCTCGAAGAAGAGCTGCGCGGCGATCACCGCGGGCCACCCCGTGGTGCGCGCCATCGACGAGTCGCCCGTCACCGGGTCGGTGCGGTCGAGCAGGTCGCAGCAGAGCGTGGTGCGCGCGCCGCCGCGCTCGCCCTCGACCTCGACGCGCATCACGGTGAGCTCCTGCGTGCCCTGCTCGAGCTTCCACTCTTTGAAGAGCAGCTGCGCGGTGAGGTCGATGGGGCGCACCGCGCCCGAGCGCGTGGCCACGGGCTCGTCGCGGAAGAACCCCAGGTCGCGCAGCATGCGCATCTTGTCGATGTGCCCGGGCCAGCGCAGCGTCTTCTCGCGCATGTCGGGGAGGTCCATGGTGGTGAGCAGCGTGCGGAGGCCGTCGGTGTTGAACGACTCGAGCGTGCCGACGCCCGGCAGGTCGACGAGCTCGGCGTCGGAGAGCGCGGGCTTCGTCACGATGCGACCGTCTTGCCGAAAGCGCGCGGGGCGCACGTACTCTTCGATCACGTCGATGGGCGAGAACGGGGCCTTGTACTCCGTGGGCCAGCGGCGCTCCACGGGCAGGCCGCCCACCTGAATGAGCAGCCGCTCGGCGCGCTCGAGGCGCCGCGCCATGTGCAGCCCGAGCATGCCGCCGAGGCCCGGCATCACGCCGCAGTCGACCACGGCCACGAGCCCGCGCTCCTTCGCGAGCGCGTCGAGGCCGTACGGGTCCTCCGGGAAGAACGAGATGTCGACGACGTTGCGCCCCGCGTCGAGCGCGGCCTCGACGGTCTTGTACCCGAGAAAGCCGGGCACCGCGCCCACCACGAGGTCGGCCCCCGCGGCGAGCTCGCGCACCACCGCCGCCTGCGAGAGGTCGGCCTCGACGGTGCGCATCGCCTGACGCTTCGCCGACCGATCGAGCGCCTCGCGGTCCCGGTCCGCCAGCGTCACCGCGAAGCGCCCGTCGCGCGCCAGCTCGCGCGCGATAAACCCGCCCACCATTCCACCGCCGAGCACCGTGATCCGCTTCGCCATGCGCACTCCTGTTGCCCCGCCGCACCGCGGTACGTGGGGGGCGCGGAGCATCGCACAGGGGCGTGCGCCCGCAGAAGCCCGCAGTGCGTCGCCGAACCCGCGCGCACCACCGAGGCCGTGCGCACGCGTCGCCCGATCGAGCCGCCCCCGTTGCGCGGACCGCCCCCTCCCGTCGAATTAACTTTTCACAAGCCATTTCGCGCTGTTGGCAGCGCTCGACATACGCGTACCTTGAGATCCAGAAGGGGAGGCTTTTTACATGAAGAGTTTAAGGGCTTTCGTCGCCTTCGCGACGCTGCTCGCACTCGCCGGCTGTGACGGCATGCCCGTCATCGGGGGGAGCACGCCGCGCGACGCGACCGTGGCCGACACGGCCGACGTGATCGACGCGGGGCTCCTGTGTCCGACGCCGCTGGCGGCGTGCAGCGGTCGATGTACCGACCCCGGCACCGACCGGGAGAACTGCGGCGCCTGCGGGCGCGCGTGCGGGGCGGGCAACGTCTGTCAGCGCGGGGCCTGCGTGCCCGACTGCACCGCGGGCGAGACCCTCTGCATGGGCGCCGCGGCCGACGACGCGGGGGCTTCGCTGCGCTGCGTGTCGCTCCAGACGAGCCGCGACAACTGCGGCGCCTGCGGCACGGCCTGCGGCCGCGATCAGGTCTGCGCGGGGGGCACCTGCACCTTCATGTGCACGGGCACCACGACCGAGTGCACGAGCCCCGCGGGCGACATGGACGGCGGCGCCGCGGGCCGCTTCTGCGCCGAGCTCCGCAGCGACCGCCTCAACTGCGGCGCCTGCGGCAACGTCTGCCAGGACGGCTACGTCTGTCAGGAAGGCCGCTGCCGCGTCCGCTGCGCCGAGCTCCAGGTGCAGTGCCCCACGCCGGGCGCCGACGCGGGCCCCGCGGGCGGCGGCGAGATGTGCATCGACACCACCACCGACATCAACCACTGCGGCGCGTGCGGCAACGCGTGCCCCTTCGGCCAGTTCTGCGTTCGCGGAATGTGCCAGACGACCTGCGGCGCGGGCTTCGTCAACTGCATGGGCGTGTGCCGCGACCTCACGAGCGACCGCCTCGGCTGCGGCATGTGTGGCAACGCGTGCGGCTCCGGCGAGGTGTGCACGGCGGGCCGCTGCGTCGTGTCGTGCGGCGGCGGCCTCACCGCGTGCGACGCGGTCTGCCGTGACCTCACGAGCGACAACAGCAACTGCGGCGCCTGCGGCACGCGCTGCAACCCCGGCCAGCTGTGCTCCCGCGGCACCTGCCAGACCACCTGCAGCACCGGCCTCACCGACTGCACCGGCACCTGCCGCGACCTCACGGGCGACAACAACAACTGCGGCGCCTGCGGCACCGTCTGCCCGGCGGGCCGCGTGTGCGCCGCGGGCGCGGGCACCGGCTCGTGCGGCGCCG
>CAISKJ010001016.1 GCA_903885885.1 uncultured delta proteobacterium | reverse complement strand
TCGTCTGGCAGCTCTCGGGGGCTACGAACGCCGTCCCGATCGAACGCCGGGGTGGCTCGTACTCTGGCGCGGGTGGCGTGAGCTGTTGCGCTTCTGGCGCATCGCGCACTTCGTCGAAAACGCTGCGCCGCACGAACTCCCAGGCAAACCGCCGCCGGATCCCTCATGGAGACCGAGGGGATCGTGAGATGTGTGCCGAACGGAGCGCTCCCGCGGGGGCGGGGCGCGCGGTAGCGGGGGTGGGGGCCCCCCCCCGATACGATCGTCCTACACCCGCGACACGTCGAGCGAGTCGGCGAGGGCGAGCAGGCTGTCGCCCACATCGTAGTGAAAGCGCACGCGCACGCGGTCGCCGGGCGCCACCGTGAGGGCGCGGGGCAGGGGCATCACGAGGTGGTGCATGTCCCAGTCGATGGAGCGCCCCTCGCGGGGGAGCACCGCCACGAGGTTGCGCGTCGCGAAGCGCAGCGCGTTGAGCTCGCCGCGCGCGTCGGCCACGACGACCGCGTCGTGTGCGAAGCGCAGCGGGATGGCGTCGTCGTAGAACCACGAGCCGTAGATCGCGTGCGGCGCGAGGCCCACCGTGCCCTGCGCGGCGGCGTCGGGGAGAAACATCGGCACCTCGGCGTGGTAGCCGTGAAACTCGTACGCCTGCTGCACGGCCTGAACGGCGAGCACCGTCGCCTCGGGCACGAAGCGCGGCATCTTCGGCCCGAAGCGCGCCGCGTAGCGCCGCTTGAACTGCGCGATCACCTGCGACTGCTTCTCGCGCAGCATCGCCGTGTGGAGCATCTCGCAGATCACCACGTCGACGGGCTCGGGCGGCAGGTACTCGAAGGCGTCGGCGTTCACCACCTCGACGCGGTCGGCCACGCCGTTGCGCGCGAGAAAGCCCCGCGCCGCCTTCGCCAGGTGCGGCAGCCGCTCGACGGACCACACGCGCGACGCGCCGCTGCGCGCCGCGAAGAACGACAGCACACCGGTGCCCGCGCCGAGCTCGAGCACGCGCGCGCCGGGCGTCACCGCGTGCGCGATGGCCGCCTCGAAGGGCGCCATGCGCGACCGATCGGCCAGCATCTGAAAGTGATAGTGCAGCGGAATGAACTGCCCGAGCTCACTGTCGTCGTCGACCTTGTCGGGCGACACCACCCGCAAGTGAGGCCGCGCAACCCGTACCGCCGCTTCGTGGTTGATCATCGCGGTGACTCACAGCAACACGAGTACCAGCATATTTTTGTACCATTACGGTGCTTCTGCCCCGATCGAGGCCGTCGAAACGGTGACGCTCACGTCATTGAAATGTCGCCACGAAGCTTCGATTCCGCGCGCGACGCGCGGGCCATGGATTGCGCCATTGGCCTATCTGTAAGGCACTTCGAGGCGACGAGGGTCGCTCACTCGGCGTTCATCACGACGAAGACGACGCTCTGACCCCAGAGCGTCGTTGGGGTCGCGCCAGTGGGCCACCTGCACGGCCGCGCGCAGCGTCGGCTGCGCGAACCGCGGGCCGCGAGGTCGATCGCCTGGCGTTCTCGCCCGACGGCACGGTGCTCGTCATGGTTGCGCTGCGCCCCGACGGGGGCGCCCCTCGCTCGGCCGAGGTGTGGTCCGTCGATGCACCCACTCAACGCTGAGACAATCGTCTCAGTGGGCCGCGCGGGTCACGTACCCGATGAGGGTAAACTCCACGAAGACGCCGTAGCGCGCGCCCACGTCGACGTTGCCCGAAGGAAACACCACGTCGACCCAGGGGCGCACCGCGAGGGCGCGACCGAACGATCGCCCGTCGCCGGTGAACTCCCACCCCACGCGCGCGGGGATCTCGACGCCCACGCCGCTCGCCTCGGCGCCGCTGCCGTAGAGCAGCCCGAGGCCCGGCGCGACGAAGAAGCCGCCCGCATCGCGCAGCGGGTACCACGTGGCGAAGACGTCGAACCACGCGAAGGTCCGGCGGGTGCCGTCGCCTTGCGTGGCGAGGTTGGCGTAGAGCAGGTTGCCCACGGGCACCCACGCGGCGAGCTCGAGGCGCGGCGTGAGGGCCACGCGCGCTTCAACGTTGAGCGGGAGCACGGTGAAGTTCGTCGTCGCCACGCTGGTGCGCTCGACGCCGAGGCCCATTCCGCCGCCGAAACCCACCACGCGCCGCGGCGGGGTCGTTTGCGCCGCCGCGGCGGGCGCGAGCGCCAGCAGCGCCAGGGTCACCCACGAAGCCGCGGGTCTCATTGCACCACCCGCAGACGCCGCGCGAAGGTCACGCCCCCGAGCGCCACGCGCACGGTCACGACGCCGCTCGCGT
>CAISKJ010001015.1 GCA_903885885.1 uncultured delta proteobacterium | reverse complement strand
TAGAGGGCGACGCCCTCGCGGATCGCGCGGTACACCACGGAGCGCGCGTGCAGGCGCTTGAGGCCCTCGAAGATCGTGGGGTGGTACGCGACGATGAGCTCGCAGCGCTGCGCGAGGGCCTCGGCGAACACTGCCTCGGTGCAGTCGATGGCGAGCATCGCGCGGGTGACCGACGCCTCGGGGTCGCCCACCAGGAGGCCCACGTTGTCCCACGGCTCGGCGTAACGGAGCGGGGCGATCGACTCGAGCAGCGCGGTGATCTCTCGGAGCTTCATAGCGGCGCGACGTTAGCACCGACGGATGTCGCTCGTCGGCCACGGCAGTGCGTGCGCCGCGCCACGGCGCGACGGACGGAGCCCCATCGGGGGCCGCGCGGCACGCGGGCTGCGATACAACCGCACCGTGACGCCCTGCACACGCCGACGGCTCCTCGCGTTCGCCCTCGCTACGACCGCGCTCCTCACGCGCGGTGCGCCGTCGCGCGCCTGCGGCGGTGGCCCCGAGACGGGGCCGGTGTACATCAATGCGCGGCACCCCGACCTGCCGCTGCAGGGCTTCGCGGCGGGGCGTGTGGGCGTAATTCCCGACGGCAGCGCGTGGCATCGGGGCGACCTCGTGGCAGCGTGGCGCGCGCTCACCGACGTGCCGCTCGACGACGACGAGCGCGCGGCCTTCGTGCGACACGTGCGGCGCTCGCACCGGTACGTCGACCCGCGCGTGATCGACCCGTCGGTGCCCGTCGACGAGGCGCCCTCCGACGAGGGTGGCTACGACCCCGACCCGAGCGTGTGGCGCGATGCGCGCGCTTCCGCCGTGGGTTCGCGGGGGCCCGAGATCGCGAGCGGCTGGTGGTCGCACGGGATGGCCACCAACAACTGCCTCGGCGACGCGTTTCGCGCCGCGGCCGAGGGCCTGCGCGCGCGCATCGCCCGCGATGCGGCCTCGCCCGACGCCGTGCGCGCGTGGGTCGATGCGCAAGACGCCGTGTTCTCGAACTGCGGCGACGTGCCGGGGCGCGTGCCCGCGGAGCTTCCGTCGACCGCGACGATGGACCAGCGCCGCGACCGCGCCTACCAGATTGCCGCGGCTCACTTCTACGCCGGTCGCTACGACGAGGCCGAGCGGCGCTTTCGCGCGGTGGCCGACGACGACGCGTCGCCGTGGGCGCCGGTGGCGCGCTACCTCGTCGTGCGCACCCTCACGCGCGCGGCGCAGCGAGGCCGCGAGGCGCCCGACGCGGCCGCGCTCGCGCGAGCCCACCGCGAGGCGAGCGCGCTGCTCGACGACGCGACCGCCGCCCCCGTTCACGAGATGACCCGGCGCTACCGCGGGTGGCTGGGCGCCCTCTACGACCCGGCGTCGCGGGCCCACGAGCTCGGGGTGGCGCTCGCGCGCCCGGGGCTCGGCGCGGGCTTCGAACAGGCCCTCGACGACTACGTGCATGTGCTCGACGCGACGCGGGCCGACGCCTTCGCGCGGCAGCCCCGCGACCCCGACCGGCTCACCACCTGGCTCGCCGTGCTCGCGTCGGCCGACGCCTCGCTCGGTGAGAGCGCGCGATCCGCGGCGCTGGCGCTCTACCAGCGCACGGGCGCTCGCGCGTGGCTCGTGGCGACGCTCCTCTCGGCGGGCGACGCGCGCGACCCGCGCCTCGCGCCTGCGCTCGAGGCAGCGCGTCTCGTTCCCCGCGGCGACGTGGCGTACGCGACCGCGCAGTATCACCGGCTGCGTATGCTCGTTGAGCGCGGCGAGCCCGTGTACGACGAGGTGCTGCGCGTCGCGCGCACGCTCAGCGACGAGGATGGCCCCACCGCGCGCAACCTCTTTCGCGAGCTGGCCGCGCGCGCCGCGCCCGACGTAGAGCGCATGGTGGCCGTCGCGCACGGCACGCCCGCGGGGTGGGACGGCGGCGAAGGGAGGACGC
>CAISKJ010001014.1 GCA_903885885.1 uncultured delta proteobacterium | reverse complement strand
GAGAAACGGAACGCCCGTCGCGGCCGCGAGGGCTTCGACGTCGAGCGTGCGCCCCTGGGCTTCGAGCACGTCGCGCTGCGTGGCCACGACCACGAGCGGGAGACCGCGCGCGAGGAGGTCGCGCGTGAGGCGCAGGCCCAGGGCGGGGCAGGTCGCGTCCATCACCTGCACGAGCACCGTCGTCGCGTGGGCGGCGCGCAGGCCGTCGATGAAGCGACGCGCGACGCCCTCGTCGCTCTCGCCCTCGTTCGTCGAGGCGAGGCTGTAGAGCCCGGGCAGGTCGAGCACACGCACCTTGCGGCCGCGAAAGGTCGCCTCGCCCTCGAGCACCTCGACGGTGATGCCCGGAAAGTTACCAACGCGCGCGCCGCCACCCGTCACTCGATTGAAGAGGCTCGATTTGCCGGCGTTGGGGCGCCCCACGAGCACCAGCGATGGCGCCGCGTCGGAGGGCCGCACCGCGCCCGACGCGGGCGTGTCGTCGGGTTCGCAGTGCGCGCTCACTGGGAGGCACCCACGAGCACCACGTGCCGCGCGAGGTCTGCATCGACCGCGAACTCCGCACCGGTGTCGAGCCGAACGTGCAGCGGCCCGCCGAGCGCTCCGCGGCGCAGCACCGTGACCTCGCGGCCCGGCGAGAGCCCCATCGCGTCGATCCACGCGCGCTCGTCCGTCGGAAGCTCCAACGACGCGATCACCCCGCGGTGCCCGGTCGCGAGCGCGCCGAGCGACACAGGATCGATCTTGAGAGTCGTTCTCATAGTTGAGGCCTACCACCACCACGCGACGTCGCGCAATGGCCACCGTCTCCGCCGCTGGGCGTGCGGCCCGCGCCGCTCGCGGCGTCGCGCGCGCTGCTGGGCCTTCGCGCGCGCTGTGGGGCCCGTCGATCGCGCTATGGTCCGACGCCGTGGCGCTCCCCGACGCAACCGATCTCTCGTCGCTCGTGCGCGACACGGTGCGCGAGGCGACGCGCTCGTGGCGCCTCCCCGCGACGCTCGTGCTGGGCGTGAGCCTCGGGCTCCTCGAACTGCACGCGACGGGACGCACCGCGGGCTTTGTGTTCGGCCCCGTGGCCGCCCTCTACACCCTGCTCCTGGCGCCGCTGCCGTGGCGCGCGCTCGTGCCCCTCGAGGCCGACGGCCACCGCGGCGAGAAGCTGGTCCGCTGGTGCATCGCCGCGGCCGTGGGCACGGGGCTCTTCTACACGCTCATCGGCGCGTACCGGGCCTTCGCGGTGGTCACCGACATGCGGTCCATCTACACGCTGGGCCACGCGCGCGAGTCGCTCACGGCCTGGCTCCTCTTCCTCATCGGCGGCTGGGGCCTCGCGCGCGACATCCAGCTCGAGCAGCGCCTCGACCTCACGCTCGGCTCGCACCAGCGCCTCTCGGCCGAGCTCGCCGCCGCGCGCCTCGACGCGCTGCGCGCCGACCTCGACCCGCACTTTCTCTTCAACGCGCTCAACGCCATCGCGAGCCAGTGCGCATCGGACCCCACCGCCGCCGAAGACAACATCGTGCGCCTCGCGACGCTCCTCCGCGCCGTGCTCGACACCCGGCGCAGCCCGCTCCACACGCTCGACGAGGAGCTCGCGCTCGCTCACGACTACGTGGGCATCTTGACGGCGCGCTACCCCGTGCTGCGCGTCACCTTCGACGTCGCGCCCGAGGCCACGCGCGCGCTGGTCCCGCCGCTGCTCCTGCAGCCGCTCCTCGAGAACGCCGTGCGCCACGGGCGCATCGAGCACGGCGAGATCCGCGTCGAGATCCGTCGCGAGGGCGACGACCTCGCGCTGCGCGTACGCAGCCCCGGCACCTTCCGCGGACCGCGCGAGGGCGGCATGGGGCTCGACCTCGTGCGCCGCCGCGTCGAGCTCGCGTGGGGCGCCGCGGGGCGCTTCGACATCGGCCCCGACGGCGACGCGACCCTCGGCTCCGTCACCGCGCGCGGAGCCGCCTGGCCCGCCTGCTGCGCGACGCGCTCGCCGGGCGCATCGAGATCGTGGGCGAGGCCGCCGACGGCGATGCGGGCCTCTCGCTCATCGAAGAGAAGTCCCCCGACCTCGCCTTCGTCGACGTGCAGATGCCCGGCCTCGACGGCATCGCGATGGTGACGCGCATCCCGGCTCCCGCGCCCTACGTGATCTTCACCACCGCGCACGACCGCTACGCGCTCGACGCCTTCGACGCCGGCGCGATCGACTACCTCCTCAAGCCCTTCGACGCCGCGCGCCTCACCCGCGCCGTCGCGCGCGCCGAGTCGCTCGGCATGCGCGCCCGGTCCGAAGAGGTGCTCGCCCCGCTGCGCGCGCCCGCAGCCGCGCCGCGCCTCCTCGCCGACAAGCTCCCCATCACCTCGAACGGCCGCGTGCTGCTCGTGCCCGTGGCCGACATCTCGCACTGCGTCGTCGAGCACGAGCTCGTCACGGTGCACACGCAGAAGGCCACGTACACCACCGACTACACGCTCGCGGCGCTCGAGGCCCGCCTCGACACGACGCGCTTCTTCCGCGCGCACCGCGCGCTGCTCGTAAACCTCGACCACGTCGCGGCCATCGACGACATGGCCGGCGGCAAGGTGATGCTCGTCACGCACGCAGGCGCGCGCCTCGAGGTGTCACGTCAGTCGAGCCGTCGGCTCCGCTCGCTCCTCGGCGTGTAGGCGCGCGGCGCCCTCAGAACGCTTGCGGTGTAAGCCCGTTCTAGGCGCGCCGTTCTGAGCACACCCATGAAGCACCAACCGACGATCCTCTTCGCCTTCGCCCTCTCCACCGCCCTCGGCTGCGCCTCCGCCCCGCGTCGCCCGCAGGCCCCCGACCTCGTCGCCCTCGACGGCGCGCTCGCCAACCGCTTCGTGCCCGCAGCCGAGCGCAGCGACGTCGTGGCGCGCATCCGCGTGGCCGTTCCCAACACCGCCTCGCTGCAGCGCCCGCCCATCAACGTCGCCCTCGTCATCGACACCTCCGGCTCGATGGAGGGACGCCCCATCGACGACGCGCGCGCCGCGAGCGCCGCGCTGCTCGACAGCCTCCGCGACGGCGACCGCTTCGCGCTCGTCACCTTCGACTCGCGCGCCGAGGCGATCTTCCCCTCCGTCACCCTCGACACGACCACGCGCACCGAGGCGCGGCGACGCATCGCAGCGATCCAGTCGCGCGGCACCACCGCGATGGCCGAGGGCCTGCGGCTCGGCGTCCTCGAGGTGATGCGTCACCACGACGCGGCGGGTATCAACCGCGTGGTGCTCCTCGGCGACGGCGTGCCCAACGACCGCGCGGGCATCGAAGAGACCGCGACGAGCGCGGGCGCGCGCGGCGTCACCATCACCGCCCTCGGCCTCGGCCTCGACTACGACGAGACGCTCATGGGCGCGATCGCCCAGCGCTCCGGCGGGCGCTTTCACTACGTCGAAGACTCCTCGGCGGTGGCGCAGGTGTTCCGCGACGAGGTGCTCCGCATGGAGCGCGTGGTGGCCCGCAACGCCGTCGCCGTGCTCACGCCGGGCCCCGGCGTCGACGTCGAGGCCGTCGTGGGCATCGAGGCGACACGCACCGCTGAGGGCATCGTGGTGGCGCTCGGCGACGTGGCCGAGGGCGCCGCGCGCGACCTCATCGTGCGCATGAAGGCCCCCTCGCGGCGGGCCGGTGCGTCCGTCGAGCTCCTCGATGTGACGCTCCGCTACGACGACGCCGTCGCCAGCGCAGGCCGCGTCGAGCGCCGCACGTTCCTCGGCGCGCGCGCGTCGGCGAGCCCTGAGGAGCGGGCCGAGGGACGCAACGAAGAGGTCGAGCGCACTGCGGCGATGGCGCAGCTCGCGGCGGGCACGCTGGCGGCCATTCGCGACGCGCGCACGGGCAACGTG
>CAISKJ010001013.1 GCA_903885885.1 uncultured delta proteobacterium | reverse complement strand
TCAAGGCCGGCATCCAACGCAAACGCAAGCGTGCGGGCTGGGACGAGGCGTATCTGCGTGGACTGCTAACCCGTGAAATCACATGAGAAACAATGCGCCAGCCCTGGCCGCGGGGGCGCTGGTCGAGCATGCGAACTACGGGGCGAAGTCCAGTGGGGGGTGCGGGTGCGGCGGTGGCTGCGGGCCGTGCGGAGGAGCGAAGGCGTTGCTCACGGGTGGTGCGAGTGGGGGCGGCGGCGCCGGTGCAGTGATGCTTGCGCCCGCTGCGCTGCGGGGGTTCGAGATGCTTCCCACGGGGATGATGGCTGGAGCGGCGAGTGGCGCAGGGCGAATGGGGGGGTACGAGATTCCGCCGAACGCTAAGCTCGTAGGCCAGGGGCTGATGGGAGCGCAGCGTGCGCCGAAGGCCTACGAGATGATCTCGGGGGCGAGCGCGGCGGCTCGAGGGCTGAGGAGCGCAGGATGCGGGTGTGGGACGAAGTCCAGTGCGCCGTCGGCTTTGTCTCACGCCACGACGCTCGGTACTTCGTTTGGACCTACGCTCCCATACGAGACCCGTGGATCGAGTGCGCCGTTTCCGAGCGACTCATCGCGGTTGGGACCCTCGGCAGGAGGGCTGGGAGCGAGCCTCTGTGCGTCGCTTGAAAACTCGATAAGATTGGTTCGAGACGAAATTCGAGCTAGATGGAATGAACTCACACCTGATGCTGCTGAGCAGCGACAGATTCGCGAGATCTGGAGTGCGGCGCTGCGGATCTGTGACCTCTCCAGCCCCATCGCCCGCTGTGACGCATATCTGCCACTGGTGTCGGCGCTGTATATATTACTTCGCGGTGACCAGAATTCTACGGTCGTGTCTATCTATAATGACCTTAACGCGACGTACGCCAGGTGCCAACTATACGAACACGGCGACTATGATGTCTACGCCTCTGGTCTCGCGCGCGTGCTCGAATGTTCGGCTGTCTATCGCGCAGCACGGGCACTCGAAGAGGCAATCGCAGGCAGGCGCAGAACGCGCAGCTATATCAGTGATATCTACCCGCTCGAGGTCCAAGTGCTGGCACTCGAAGCTCAATACGTCGCGCAATGCACGGCTCCGCAACTCGATCGCAATCCGAGTCTCGGTGTACAACCTGGTGGTGCCAGCGCTCCGCAAAGTCTCCCGAAGCCCCCGATCGATGGGATGAGAGGGATGACCGGCGTTGCCGGGCCGGTATCGTGTGGTAATAGCGGTTCCGGTGGTTGCAATGAGCGATCTCGAACGAAACGCTGTGACTATTACGACTGCCCAAAGGGTGCCAGGGGCTGTACGGCGAATATTTCGTGCGGACCTGGTAATTGGGATCCGCCGTGCCCTGCTACGACGAACTGTTACCAGTAGCATGACGTCGTCAACTGACGCCGAGCACGTGCGCTTTCGCCTCCTGACGCTTCAGAGCATGGACGACCGTGATGTGCGCTTCGCCTTTGAACGCCCGCTCCGGCACCTCGATCGCCCCGCGTGGATCGTTCGCAAGAAGAAGCTCGTAAGGACATTTTTCCTGCGGCACATGCCTCGCGGGAGTGTGCCCGACATGGTGGGCCTCTGGGGGCTCCCGACGCGGCGCCAGACGGCTTCGCTTCGGCGCTGGCTGGAGGAAGACCGGCGCGTGATCCCCTTCGTGGGAGACCTGTCGCCCTCCGTTCTGGCGGTGTGGACGATCATCAGGCAAGAGGCGCGAGAGGTCGGCGTCGAGGTGCCCTGGCACGGCGTCCGTGACGCATGGCTATTCGATCCGATCGTGAGCCGCATGCCTCGTCTCACGCTGCCACAACCCGAGGGAGATGTTCGCTTGTGGCGTGAGCTGTCGCAGCTTGCCGGGATGGAGCTCGCGACGGCCGTAGGCCCTGCGTGCGTGCGGCTCCTCAACGCTGGCCAGAAGCTGGAGCTCGATGCCCTCATGAACCCGACAATCTTCTCTGCGGAGGTTCATCGCGAACTCATCACGCGTGCCGGCCTCGGTTGAACGCCGATTGATTGTGTCGGCTCGTGGCTATCGCCCCACCCGCTACGGCGCGCTCGTCTCGACGCGGTCGTCGGCGCAGCGAAAGCCGCTCACGGGGTAGCGCCCGGTGGGCTCGTGGTGCACGCGGTTGGTGCTGCGGAGCCCCGAGGGCCAGTAGTTCCACGCGCCGCCGCGCAGCACGTTCTGGCACCGGTTGGGGATGCCCATGGCGCCCGTGAAGGCATAGAGCCCCAGATGGTTGAGGTCGCGAAAGGCCGCCAGGGCGCTCTCGCAGGTGGCTTCCGTCGTAGGGCGCCGGTACGCGTAGGGGTCGTACACGGTGCTCGTCCACTCCCAGACGTTGCCGGCCATGTCGAGGGCGCCGTAGGGCGAGGCGCCTGTGGGGTGTGTGCCCACGGGCTCGGGCTGCCCGATGTTCATGCGCTGGCCGTACACCGCGCGCTCGAGCGTGGGGGCCTCGTTGCCCCACGGAAAGCGCCGCCCGTCGGTGCCCCGCGCGGCCTTCTCCCACTCGGCCTCGGTGGGGAGCCTTCCGCCCGCCCAGCGGCAGTAGGTGGTCGCCTCGGCGACAGAAACACTCGTGACGGCGCCGCGCGGGTCGGTCCACCCCGGGCGGGCCCAGGCGTCGCGGCAGCGCCCCGCGCGCACGCAGAGAAAGTAGTCGCCGCGCGAGACCTCGGTGCGGTCGATGCGAAAGGCCGCGAGGGTGCGCGTGTGCTGCGGGCGCTCGTCGGGCTCGCCGTCGGCGTCGTTGCCCATGGTGAAGGGCCCCGCGGGCACGAGCACGCGGTCGGGCGGCGGCGGCACCGCGGGCGGTCGCGGCCTCCGCGGATGGGCGAAGAGCGGGAGCGCCACGAGCGTCGTGACGAGTGCGAGGGAGGCGATGGCGGTGCGGGTCATCGGCGCGAAGCGGGTATCACACTCGCCGCGCGGTGACAGCTTTGCGGCGTCCCCTTCGCACGCGCGCGGGGCGGTGATACGAGTGCGCCATGGGAGTTCGTTCGTGTGTGGGGCGGTCGCTGGGTGCCCTCTCGCTGGTGGCGTTGGGGTGTAGCGCGCAGCCCGCCGCGCCCGTCGACAGCGGGGCCGTGACGGGTGATGTCGCCGACGCCGCGGTGGTGGCCGACGCGCCCGACGGGGCCGTGGCTGCGGGCTGTTACGCGCCGCCGACGGGGAGCCGCGCGCCCGCGTTTCAGCGCCTCTCGGCGCCCGTCGAGGTGCTGCGCGACAGCCTCGGGATACCGCACCTCTACGCGGCCACCGACGACGATGTGTTCTTCGCGTCGGGGTACACGCAGGCGGTCGATCGGCTCTTTCAGATGGAGCTCATGCGGCGCTCGGCGCGCGGTGAGCTCGCCGCCGTGATCGGCCGCGAGAAGCTCGGGCAAGATCAGCTCGTGCGGCTCATGGGCGTGGTGCGCTGGGGCACCGAGAGCGCCGAGCGCGTGCGCAGAGAGCACCCGGAGATTCACCGCCTCCTCGACGCGTGGACGGCGGGCGTGAACCGCCGCGTCGCCGAGGTGAACGTGGGGACGGCGCCGTTGCCCGCGGGCTTCGGCACCGGCGAGTTCGACTTTCGCCCCGCCCTGTGGACCGTCGACGACCCCTACATCGTGTCGCGGCTCATTCTGTTTCAGAACGCCAACCAGCTCGACTACGACCTCCTCGCGACCATTATCAACGGCCTCTTGCCCGAGGCCAACGCGCTGCCCCTCGCGCGCTCGCTCACCACGGCCTTCATTCAGCCGCCCGACGAACGTCCCATGCCCGTCATGGCCCGTCGTACGGGTGTTCCGCGCTCGCGTCCGCGTGGGCCTGTCGCGCCGCGGCGCAGGGTCGATCCGTCGCTCATGGCGCGCGTCGACGCGCTGCTCGCGGGCGCGTCGCCCTTCGCGCACGGGGCGAGCAACAACTGGGCGGTGGCGGGGCGCCACACCTTCAACGGTCGACCGCTCATCGCGGGAGACCCGCACCAGCCCATTCGTACGCCGTCGGTGATGTGGGCGCAGCACATGAACAGCGCCGCGCGCGGCGGCACCTTCGACGTGATGGGCTTCTCCTTCGCGGGGGCGCCGGGCGTGCACCTCGGCCACAACCGTCGCATCGGCTGGACGGCCACCACGGCCTATCCCGACATGATGGACATCTGGCGCGTGCCCTACGCGGGCTCGTCGGTGACCCTCGCGGGCCGCGAGCTCGCGGTGCGCGCGTGCACCGAGACCATCGCGGTGAAGGGTGAGGCCGCGCAGGCGTATCCCGTCGAGCTCGTGGGCGATCAGGGGGTGCTGTTGCCCACCAACCTCACGCCGGTGCCCGTCACCTCGGGCTCGGAGCGACTGCTCTACCAGTGGACGGGCTTTCGCCCCACGCAAGAGGCGGTGCTGTTCTTCGGCATCGACCGCGCGGCGAGCGCCGAGGCCTTCGATGCGCTGACGCGCGAGAACGAGATCGCGGCGTTCAACTTTCTCGCGGCCGACGCGCAGGGCCTCGCGTACCGCTCGACGGTGCTCGTTCCCGATCGCGGCGACCCGCGCACGATGCCCAACCCGAGCACGGCCCTCGACGGCACCGATCCGCGCTCCGTGTGGACGGGGGCGCTCCTCTCGCCCGATCGGCAGCCGCACAGCCGCGGCGGCGCGCGGGGCTTCGTGGCGTCGGCCAACAACGACCCCTTCGGCTTCACCGCCAATGGCCGCTACGACGACGACCCGTTCTACTACGGCACCTGGTTCGACCCGGGGACGCGCGCGGGGCGCATCGAGGGTGAGCTCACGCGGCTCACGGCGCGCGGCATGGTGACCGTGGCCGACATGGAGGCCCTGCAGACCGACACGTACAACACGCTCGCCGACGAGGTTCTCCCGTCGTTGCGCGAGGCGTGGCAGGCGGCGGCCACGACGCCCGCGCTGATGCGGTACCGCAGCGACCCGGCCAACGCGGCCCTCTACGAAGCGCTCATGGCGTGGGACAAGCGCATGGCGCGCGACGCGGCGGCGCCCGTGATCTACGAGGGGCTGCAGCACTTTCTCGCGCGCGCGGTGCTCGCCGACGACGTGCAGGTGCTCTTCGACGCGGTGATCTCGCGCGAGCCCGTGTACATTCTCAAGCTCCTGGCGCACACGCTCAACCGGCGCTTTCCGATGGCCGATCGCTTCATGCAGCAGGGGCGAGACGCGCTCGTGCTGCAGAGCCTCGACGAGACGCGCGCGTGGCTCGCGCAGCGCTTCGGCAGCGCCGACCCGGCGCGCTACCGCTGGCGCGACTATCACCGCACGGTGCTGCGCCCGATGTTCGATCGCGCGGGGCCCTTCGACGCGGGGAGCTCGCAGACCGAGGGCTCCATCGGCACGGTGAACGTGTCGCAGGGGCTCTTCTTCGACGGGGCCCAGCCGCGCATGTTTCACGAGTCGCGCGCGGGCGCCGTGTATCGCATGGTGACCTCGTTCGGCGCCGACGGTACGCCGAGCGCCGTGGTGAACTTTCCCATCGGCGTGTCGGGTGTGCCGGGCTCGACGCACTGGCTCGACACGCAAGACGACTGGGTGAACGGGCGCTACCGCCCGATGCCGTATGAGCGCGCCGCCGTCGACGCCGACGCGCGCGAGCGCAGCATGCTGATGCCGTAGCGTCGGCCCTCACCCCGTCCCTCTCCCACGCAGAGCGCGGGAGAGGGTGCCTGTGCGTACTGCAGGCCCTCACCCCGTCCCTCTCCCGCGAGGGCGCGGGAGAGGGTGTGCGACCGCGTCGACGCGCAACGCGTGAGCGCGATCGGGGCGTCGCGGGGGCCCATCGTCCGACGACGTGCTGCGGCGAGGGTGCGAGACCTCCCGGTGCACGCCCAGCGCGTCGCGTGCGGCCCGTCGCTCCCTCTCCCGCGCCCTCGCGGGAGAGGGCCGGGGTGAGGGCGTGCAGTACGCTGAGGCACCCTCTCCCGCGCTCTGCGTGGGAGAGGGACGGGGTGAGGGCCCGCGCGGCGGGCGTCGGCTCAGGGCGTCTGCAGGCGGCCGAGGGCGGTGCGCGCGATGGCGAGGTCGGGCTGCGCGCGCAGGGCCGCGCGAATGTGCTCGAGCGCCTCGGCGCGGTTGCCCTTCTGCTCGAGCAGGAGCGCCAGGTTGGTGTGCGCGTAGGCGTAGTTGTCGTCGTCGGAGAGGGCCGCGCGGTACTCGCGGATGGCCTCGTCGGTGCGGCGCTGCGTGTTGAGCGCCCGCGCGAGGTTGTAGTGAATGCGCGAGCGCAGGCGCAGGTGAGCCTCCATGGAGCCGTTCCACCGGGGCTCTTGCGTCATGGCGGTGCGAAAGTGGGCGATGGCCTCGTCGACGCTGCCCGCGTTCGAAGCGGCCACGCCGCGCTCGAGGTGTGCCTGCGCGTCGCCCGTGTCTTCGACGCGCGGCGCAGCCGGCGCGAGCGGGACCGCGGCCGCGGGCTGCGGGGCCTCGGGCGGCGCCGTGTGCGCGGGGTTGCTCGCCGTCCACGCTTCGATCCAGGCCTCTTGCGTGCGGTAGACGCTTGCCCGATGGAGGCTCCCGGCCCCGAGCGCGAGGGCCGCCGCGGCGAGGGCCGCGCCCGTCGCATGGCGCCGCGCGGGC
>CAISKJ010001012.1 GCA_903885885.1 uncultured delta proteobacterium | reverse complement strand
GTGACGCCGCCGTGGGAGATCGATCGCGTCGTGAAGCCGCGCGAAGTGCCAGAGGGTGACGTCGCGGCCTGAGGTCGAGGCGGCCGCGCGCCTACATCACGTCGGCGCCATCGTCACGACGCGGTCTGGCGAACGGGTACACGTACGCGCCTGTGCCGTCGTGCACAACTGGTCGATTTATGCTCCTGCGAGAGCTGAACCTGCGCGCCACCGGTGGTAGCTCGCGAGACCGATGAACAACCGCGAAGACGTGCCCACCTTCACGATGCCCATCCCCTCGGGGGCCCTGCGCTTGTATGCGACGAGCCTCACCGCCGGCAGGTGGCGCCTCGAGCTCCTCGACGCGCACGGAAACCCTCGACACCACGAAGACATCAGCTTCGCCGACGTTGTGACCCTGCACGAGGGGCTACGCGCGGCGGTGGGGCTCGAACTCTACGACCCCGATCCCAACCTCGCCGAGGTCGCTGCTCGCATGGAGGCGCGCGCGGGGCGCGCAACGCTGCACGAGGTTCGACTGGCGTGGATCTATCGTGCCCTCGCCGTCGCATCGGAGCGACGCTCGGCGCGCGACGACGCGTTGTTCGCGGAGCTGGGCGAGTGCTGCGCGCGCTTTCTCGATCAGGAGCCCGACGCATGGGGGCTCTCCCATCCGTCGCGCAAGGTCAGCGGAAAGAGAAATTCCGCGCATTGGGCGCGGCTGAATCGCCCCATCCAAGACGCGATGGGCGCGCTCGCGGCGGTCGTCGTTCCGACGCTCCGCGAGGCCACGGATCTTCGCGCGCAGGGGTCTGTCGCGCTCACCTCGCTGCTGCGCGAACGCTGCGTCGGCGAGCTCGCGCGCTTCAGCAACGACGTCGTCTTTCACGTGGGGGCTCAGCTCGGCACCGAGCGCTGCGAGGCGTCGCTCGTGCTCGCGCGCCGCGCACCGGATGCCACGCTCAACGAGGTTCAGCGCGCCGTGCTCGAGGAGCGCCTGAGCGGGCACATCGTCGGAGCGTTCGTCGATGCTCGAGATCCGCACTCGCCGGACCTGCAGGGAATCGTCGGCCTCGACCCCGCCGACCAGGACTGTGTGCGCACGGTGATGCGCTTCGCCCTCGGTGTGTTTCTGTCGGCGCGCGACGTCGACAGCTGGATCCGCACCTTTCGCCTTATCGACGACGAGGGGGTGCTGTGATGACCGCACCAACGTTCTCGCTCAGTCTGTTGGTGCTCGCCCCCGACCGCTCCGAGGGCCCCTGCAGACCGCGTCGGTCTGTAGGCGCTTCGACATGGCGCGACCCCGTGCGCATCCATCCTCCCATGCGATGCAACACGCCCTCCGACGCCTCGCCTCCCTCGGTTTCTCTCGCGCCCTCGACCCCCGCGCTCTCTCCGCCCGAGTACGTGACGCTCGCCCTCGAGGCGGCCCGTCGCGGCTTCCGCAATCCCCTGGCGCTGAGGCGCTTCTGTCTTCGGCTCGCCGTACGCATCCACGTCGTAGGGCGAAAGCAGTTCGTACGGCCCGCCGAAATCGACGAGGCCATCGCCCGCGCGGCGTCGCCCGATCGCGCGTCGGTGAGCGCGAACGTCAGCCACGTCGTGGCGCTCCTCAAGGGCAGGGCCTGAGCCTTGGGACGCCCCAGAATCGGCTCGACCTAGGTGAAGGCGGGCATCCGACAGATCGCGGTGGTCACCGATCGCCCGGGGGCCCTACCAGGGCTGGCGCATCAATTCCGCTTGAGTTTCGCGGAGCTCCGGGTGATCGGCGGGTATGGCCACGCCGCGTCAATCTCTGGCTCGCACCTCGCTCGTCC
>CAISKJ010001011.1 GCA_903885885.1 uncultured delta proteobacterium | reverse complement strand
GCCGAAGGCCGCCCCCGAGAGGAGGCCCACGGCGAGAAAGGCGCGCGCCTCGTCGGGCGGCAGCTCGCGGGTGACGGGCTGGTCGGGGTCGGGCTGCACGCCCCACCGCGCGAGGTCGCCGCGGGCCGCGAGGTTGCGCGCGGCGGCCGCGATTGCACCCCAGAAGGGGCGAGCGACCGAGAACGTGTTGTCGGCCCCGACGCGCATCGAGTCGACGTACGCGAGCGCCGGGAGCACCACCGCGCCGCAGCCGTTGATGTGCGCGTCGCCCGCGCCGCGCGCGATCGCGTCGAGGCCCATGCGATACGCCTGCAGGCCCGTGGCGGTCGCGTCGGCGCGGAGCCCCGGGAGCGCCGCAGCGTAGAGAAAATCGATCTTGAAGAGCGAGACGCCCTGCGCGCGCAAGCCCCGAAACAGCGCCTCGAGATGGGCGCGGGCCTCGGGGTGCGTGGCGTCGAGCACCTGGTACGGTCGTCCGGGTACGAGCTCGACGCGGAGGGGGCCTCCGCCTGGCGCGCGGACCATCCACTCGGGGTGCTGCGCGGCGAGGTGCGCGGCGGGGTCGACGGCGAAGGGCGCGAGCCACAGGCCGAGCGTCGTGCCCTGGCGCGCGAGGTCGGCGGAGAGCGCGTCGAGCGAGGCGCCGAAGAGGGGCTTCGGGGTCCAGTCGCCCCAGAGGCGCTCCCATCCGTCGTCGACGGTGACGTGCGTGGCGCCCGGATCGAGCGCGCGCATCGCTGCGGCGTTGGCCACAACGCTCGCTGCGGTCACACCGTCGAAGAGCGTGTTCCAGCTCCACCAGCCGCGCGGAAAGGCTCGCGCGGGGCGCGTGCGCGCGGGCGGCGGAGCGTCGGCGCTGCACGCGAAGGGGCGCGCACCATCGGCCGGCGCGAGCACGAGCGAGCCCGTGAGCGCGGGGCCGCGCGCTGACAACGAGACGGCCTCGTCGTCCACGAGGCCCGCAGCGACGCGCACCGCCCACGCGTCGCCGGGGCGCTCGAAGCTCACGGCGGTCCAGCGGTCGTAGGGGGCGCGCGCGCAGAGCGAGAGACCGCCGCCGCTCCATGCGAGATCGCCGCGAAAGAAGCCGAGCCCCGGCGCCTCGAGCAGCGGATCACCGAGGCGCGCGGGCCACGCGACCTCACCGCTCGCGTCGCGCGCGAGCGCCGCGCCCGCCTCGAGCGCGAGGGCGCCCGTGAACGACCAGCTCTGCGCGCCATCCACGACCGCGCGCGCATCTGCGGGCAGCGCGAGCGAGGGAGCGCGGAGGTCGACGCCGCGCACGCGCCCCGCGCCCGAGACCGACCACGCGACGACCACCGCGCCCTGCGCCGTCCCTTCGGCGGGCGTCACGTCGAGCGCGACGTCGAGCCCGTCGGCGGTGCGCGCCGCGGCGTGGCCGCCCGTGACCGTGGGATGCAGCGTCGAGAGCGCGATCGCCGTGCCCTGCGCGGTGCGCACCACGAGATCGAAGCCCGCGAGGGTGACCCGGCCCGTCTCGACGGTGAGCGTGCCGTCGGGCGCGATGCGCGCGCGAAAGCCCTCGGGCGCGGGGCGCACCGTGCCGTCGGGCCCGGCGTCGGCGCCCGCGTCGCGCGCCGGTGCGGGGGCCGGCGCGTCGCACGCCATGATTGAGAGCGCGGCGATCAGTGCGGTGGTTCGCATCGCCGACGGTCGTCGCACGATTGGGGGGCGCACAGCAACGCGTCAGGGGGAGCGCGCGCCGCGATCTTCGAGTGCGTCGCATGCCCCGAAGAGGGCGCAGAGATCGCGCGTCGAGAGGTCGCCCGCGAACTCCGCGGGGCTTCGCGCGCGGCCTCCCTCGTAGGCCTCGACGTAGCTCGCGACGACGGCCTCACGCATGCCGGTGCGGGCTGCGATTTGCCGGATCGGGAGCCCGCTTCGATGGAGCCCCACGACGGTGTGGGCGCGGCCCTTCTTGATGCGCGCAGGCTCGGTGAGAAAGCGGTTTCCGCGCGCGATGAAGCGGTGGCGCGCGTCGGTGCCTCCACGCTTGAGCGTGAGTCCCACGCGCGGCCCCGCGCAGACGGCACGCGCGTCGTCGGACTCGCCGAGCGCGAAATACAGCGGCGACGCACCTGCGTCGGGGGCGTCGACGGAGAGGTCGAAGCGCGCCGCGAGCGCGCTGATCGAGGGCGCCTGGGTGAGCGCGAGCATGTGATCGACAACCGTGCACGGGCCGTCGATGAGCGAGGCGCTGCGCGCGATCGGCGCGAGGCCGCGGAGGAGCATGCCGCCGCGCGCGTGCGGGCCGCCGAGGGCGACGTCGAGTCCCTTGAAGCTGCCCCCGCGGAAGCTCGCCCCGGTGCGATGAAAATACCAGCGCCCGAAGTGGGCCTGCATGGGATCAGCGTGGGTGAAGGGGTCTTCGTGGCCGGGGCCGCGGTAGTAGAACTCCACCTCGGTGATACGGTGCGCGACGCCTTGCACATAGAGCGTCGCGCGGCGAAGCGTGAGGTCGGCGAGTGCCGCGAAGGCGGCGCGCCACGCAGCGTCGCCGCCGTCGCCCGTGGGCATTCGCGCGCGCATGGCGTCGGAGTATCGAAGGGTCTCGCGCACGGCGGCACTGCCTCGCTGCGCCGACGCTACCACGCGTCGCGCGCGCTCAGCTGCGGGTGAGCCAGAGGTCGAGGTGCTGGCCGACCGCAGCCGCGTCGTGGAGGCGCGCGACGACGCTCACGTGGTCGTCGGGGCGTACGACGAGGACGCGCCCCGCGGGCCCCAGCGCCCGTCGGGCGTCGTCGTTCGCAGCCGTGATGGACACGACGCGCACCGCGGCGCGGTACCGGGACGCGAGCGCGCGGAGCCCTGCGAGCTGCGCCTCGCCGTCGGCGTCGAGGTGGGCGAGGATCGTCCATCGATGCAGCGACAAGAGGGCGTGCACCGTCGTCTCGCGCCCCTCGGAGCGCACGGCGACGTCGGGCGCGCGGTCGCCTGGCCAGAGCGCATCGCAGGGCGTGAGCGCACACGAGAGCGGGCTGTCGCGGTGCGAGGCGTCGAGCTCGGTGAGCCTGCGCTCGACCTGCGGCGCACGATCGACCGCGCGAAGCGCCCGGGGGAGCGCCGCACCGAGGAGCGACACCAGCCACGCGGGCGAGGGGGCCTCGGTGCGCATGCGCGTGATGCCCTCGATGACGGCGCGCGCGGCGGCCCGTTGCTCGTGGCTGTAGGTGGTGAGGATGCGCGCGGGCGACTCGCCACGGATCACCGCGGCGAGTTTCCACGCGAGGTTGTGGGCGCCGCGGAGGCCGGCGTTCATGCCGTGGCCGCCGACGGGCGCCCAGACGTGCGCGGCGTCGCCCGCGAGGATCGCGCGGCCCTCGACCAGCGACGCGGCGATGCGGTCTTGAAAGCGCGCGCGGTTGAGCCACGACGGCTCGACGGCGGTGAGGCTCACCGACGGGTCGAGCGTGGCGAGCGCGACGGCCTCGCGCGCGTCCTCGAGCGTGGGAGGATCCCTCCGCGGCGCGCCGACGCCCGTCGAGAAGCTCACGAAGCGGTAGCCCCCCGTGGGCAGCGGACACGCCAGCAGCGTGCGCCCCGGCACGACGAAGAAGTACCCCGTTCCCCGGTCGTCGGGGAGGCTCCACCGCGCCGTCGCGTTCACCTGCAGGCACTCGAGGCCCTCCCGCGGCGCGCCCTCGAACGCGATGCCCGCGCTCGCTCGCACGAGGCTCCGCGAGCCCTCGCAGCCGATCACCCACGACGCCTCGACGCGCTCGCGCGACCCGTCGGCGCCGCGCACGTCGAGGGCGGCGGACCCAGGCGCGAGGCTCACATCGACCACCTCGCGTTGCCAGGCGACCGACACTCCGCGCTCGCGCAGGCGCGTCGCCAGCAGGCGCTCGGTCTCGTGCTGCTCGATCATCAAGGGAAAGGGGTGCGCGCTCGCGAGACCGCCGAGCGTCATCACGCCCGCATAGCGCCCGTTCACGCGAAACTCGGCTCGGCGCAGCTTGCAGGCCGAGGCCTCGAAGCGATCGACCACGCCCACCGCGCGCAGCGCCTCGGCGGCGCGGGGCCACACGATGGCCGCCCGCGGGTCGCGCTTCGTCGATGGCCCTCGCTCGAACACGCGCACGCGCACGCCCAGCTCGGTGAGCGCGAGCGCCGCCATCAACCCCACGGGGCCGGCGCCTACGATCGCGACGTCGCACCGCTCCGAGTCCGTTACACCGACCAGCCGCTGCACCGTCTCGCTACGATGCTCGCGGGCCATGCGGCGACCCGCGGCGCGCCGTTGACAGGGGGTTCATCGGAAGAGACAACCCCTGCATGATGCGCCGTTTCGACATGGACGCGAACGATCTCGACGGCGCCACGCGCTACTTCGAAGAGCGCGCCGTGCAGGGGCTCTTCGAGGGCTACGCATGGTCGGGGCGCGTCGAGGCGCTCGTCGACGGCGACGGCGCGCCGTGGGGGGCGCGCACCGTCTCCACCGACTCGGCGGGCGTCGATCGGCAGTCGGTGTACGTGCTCGCGTCGGCGCGGGGCAGGGGGCACCTGTCGCGCTACGTGGCCGACGCGGCGATGCCCTTCGTCACGGCGCCGGGGTGCGACCTCGAGGACTTCTTCACGAAGCGGGGAGTGCCCTACGTGGTGGCCGGGCGCTTCACCGAGACGCGCGAGTACCGCGCCGTGGCGACGTTCTTCGACGGGCGTCGCGCGGCGCGCAGCGGCGTCGACTACATGCACCACATCGACGAGGGCCTCGCCGTGCTGCGCGATGTGGGGGCGAGCGACCGCGCGTGGCGGGCGTGGTGTCTGCACCCGCTCGTGCAGGCCGACGAGGCGCTCGCCGAGGCCTATCCGCGCGTCGCCGAGCTCACCGACGATCCGCGCGTGCTGGCCCTCGCGATGGAGTATCGCAACGTCGCCAACGCGTGCCTCTCGCACCGCGCGATCGCGTCGGCCAGCGACATCGCACTCGGCCCGCTGCCCGAGGTCGCCGCCATGCTGCGCGCCGACAAGGTGCAGAACTACAAAGACTTCTTGCTGCACCACCGAGACACGCACCCGCGTCGCGCGGCGCTCGATCGGTACTTTCGGCTGTGGTTGGAGCGACTCGAGGTGTCTCGCGACGACTTCGCGCGGCTGTTCTGCGCGCTGCAGCCCCGCCCCGAGAAGGTGTCCCTCGAGGCGGTGGAGAAGGGCTAGCGGCGTCGGCGGCGACGGGTCACGACGACCGCGCCGAGGGCCAGCGCCGCGAGCGCGCCGCGCGGGTCGGAGGAAGAGCCCTCGGTGCTGCACTGGCAGCCACGACGACCGGCCGAGAAGGCAATGGGGAGATCGTCCGCGTCGCTCGTCGCGGCGCCATCGCGCGGGGGGAGACCGCCGTCGGTGCGCCCGCCGTCGACCGATGCGTCGCCGGTGCTCCCGCCGTCGCGGGTGGCCATCGACGAGGGGATGCACTCGCCGGTCTGGCAGACCTCGCCGCTGGGGCAGAGGCGCGTGTCGGGGCCCGTCTCGCAGG
>CAISKJ010001010.1 GCA_903885885.1 uncultured delta proteobacterium | reverse complement strand
TGGTCGCGCGAGTACGCCGAGCGCCACGAGCCCGAGGCGATTCTCAAGCTGCTCCGGGGCATCGCATCGAGCGAGGGCTGACCGCGGCGCCGCAGGTGGACGTGGTGAGCGCGCGAGTGCCCGTGGCAAATGCGCGAGTGCCCGTGGCAAATGCGCGAGTGCCCGCGGCGAATGCGCGAGTGCCCGTGGTGAACCGAACATCACCCAAGCGAAGCGATCGCGGAAGGGCGCCCGCGCTCAGCGTGACGAGCTCATCCGCGGGCGCGGTCGTGCGAGCGCGTCGCGCATCGCGGCGACCTCCGCCTCGAGGACCACCGTGCGCTCGACCGCGCGCTGGCGTTCGCTCTCGGCGCGTTCGGTGGTTGTCGGTCGTCGTCACGCCACCTTGCGATCTTACGGGGACGCCGCGCCGAGGACTCGCAGCGCCTCGCGGGTGCAGCGCAGCTCGCCGCGCTGCCAGTACGGCTCGATGCTGCTGCGGCGCCTCTCCTCGCGCTGGCGTCGCACACACCGGAGCGCGACCTCGGGGCACGCGTCACGCGTGCTCGCGGGCGGGAGCAGCGACGGGTCGCGCGGCCCCTCACCGAGGGGCGGGACCTCGTAGGCGTCGCGGCAGGCAGACTGCGCGAGGTCGAGCTCGATCGCGCGCCGGGAGGAGAGCATGGAGCGGGCTGAGAGCACCCCGACGATCGCCCCGACGAGCAGGAGCAACGGCGCGCTCAGGACGAACACTCGGAGGTACCCGTGATCGCGCGGCGAGCTGAACAATACGGTCTGTCGAGAGCGCCTCCACGCCCGTTGGGTGACGCCCACGATCACCGCGCTCGGCACGCCGAAGAGCGCGTACTCCCAGAGCTCGTCGCGCCGCACGAGCGGTTCCGCCGCGAGGTACGACTGCCCGAGGAGCACCGTGATGGTCGACAGGATCGCGCTGGCCCCGAAGAGCGCTGCCACGATACAGAACGCGCCCATCAGCGTGATGGGGACGTCGATGGGCGGAGAGGGGGGAGGGGAATTTGGGTTCATCGGTTGCCCACCGCGCGATGGTGCCAGAAGCGCCCCCGCGAGCGCAGGGGGGGGGCTGCAGCGTCCGGCAGTCTCCGCCGCAGCGCGGCCTCGCAGGCCGCGGCTCAGCGGCGCGTGAAGACCCGCGCGGCGTCGAGCATCGTGGGCCGCATCGCCTCGGTGAGGTTCACGGCGATCTGGGCGCCCTGACCGAAGCGCAGGCTGTTTCCATCGACCTGGTAGAGGTCGAGGCTGCGGGCGCCCCGGGGGATCGCGAAGCCCTGGCAGTCGGCGCCGAGGACATCGCGCTCGACGTTGGCGCGCCAGTCGGTGGCGCCGCAGTAGCGGTAGTTGTTGTTCTGCGTGGCGTTGTCGGCCGTGAGGGCCGTCGAGGTGAAGGTCGCGAAGGCGATGTCGATGGGCGTGAGGCCGTTGCGGGCGGGGCCCGCGACCGTCGTGGTGCCCGTCCAGCGGCTCACGTGAATGGCCTGCGTGCAGGCGCTGTCGGCGTACTCGCTGTAGGTGCCCGTGAGGGCGAGGTTCGAGTACGCGAGGGTCGTCTTCGCGAAGCCGACCATCGTGGGGAAGCACGAGGTCTCCCAGGTTCCGTTGAGGTCGGCCCCCGCCGTGGCGGTGGCGGGCACGTCGGCCCCGCAGCCGGTCGCCAGGGCCATCGTGGCCGTGAGGAGGGCGGTGGTGAAGAGGGGCGCGCGGGCGGCTTCGATCGTCGAGGTGCTGTTCATGAGAGGCTCCGTGGGGGTGCGTCGAGGCGTTGGGGGGTTGCACAGAGGGCGCACCGATCCTGCGCGGCGACGGCGTGCACCGCGGCGCGAGGCGTGACCTCCGTGTGCGCTCGAACCTGCGCCCGTCGCCCGCCGATGTCACCGGCCCACAAATGGAACACCCCGCCCCCGAGGCGGTCATCCCCGCGGGCGCATGGTGTCGAGGTTCATCGCGTGGAGCACCTGCGCGATGTGATCGAGAAAGACCCGCACGCGGGCCGCGACGCGGCGCCCGGCCGGATGCAGCGCGTGGACCTTGCGCGGCGTGGTGGTCCACCCGGGGAGCACCTGCGTGAGGCGCCCTTCGCGGAGGTCGTCGGCCACGAGGTAGCGGGGCAAGCGCGCGACGCCGAAGCCCTGGAGCGCGGCCTCGCGGAGCATCGCGAGGTCGTTGGCCGACAGGGCGACGGGGAGCTCGAAGGTCTTCGCGGCGCCGTCGGGGCCGAGCATCGTCCACGCGGCGTCGAACGAGGGGGAGCGGAAGACGAGCCCGCAGTGGTCGCGCGCGAGGTTCTCCACGGTGGGCTCGGCGCGGCCCGCGAGGTAGGCGCCCGCGGCGACGAGCACGCCGCGCACCTCGCCGAGGCGCCGCGCGCGCAGGTCGCCGTCGGGCAGCGGGCCGATGCGAATGGCGGCGTCCCACGCGCCGTGTGCGGGGTCGGTGACGGCGTCGTCGAGGTCGAGCTCGAGGGTCACGTCGGGGTGATGCCGCGCGAAGGCCCGCAGCACCGGCGGACACACCGCCACGGCGAAGGTGCGCGGGAGGGCGACGCGCACCGTTCCGCGGAGGGCCTTGAGGTCGTCGGTGAGGCCCGTGAGGGCGTCGCGCAGGGCGCCCATGGGGCGCTCGCACTCGGCGCAGAGCGTTCGACCCGCGTGCGTCAACACGACCCCCGAGGCGGCGCGCACGAAGAGAGCGGCGCCGAGCCCGTCTTCGAGGGCCGCGAGGCGACGGCTGAGCGTCGACTTCGGGAGGCGCATCTCGCGCGCTGCCCGGTTCACGCTGCCGTACGAGACCACCTGGAGAAAGAGGTCGATGTCATCGAGCATGGTGGGGCAAGCGTAGCCGATGGCAGACCGAAAACGGAACACGCGAGGGGATGCGCCCGCGCCCCGGCGCGGCGCGAGGCGCCGGGGCGTCCGCAGCTCGACGACTTCGTGACGATGACCCGCGAGGTCGTCACCGAGCACGACGGCCGTGTACCTGCGATCCTACGGTGTGCGTCCGTAGCGTTCCGAGTCTGTCTCCACGGGTTACTGGCTCGCGGAGACGCCTGTGACCGAAGCGCTCTGGAGCGCAGTGAACGAGGCCCCGTCCGCGCACACCGCGGGCCCGCAGCGCCCCGTGACCTGCGTGAGCTGGAACGACGCGCAGCGCTTTCTCGCGTCGCTGAACGCGCGGGTGGTGGGCCTCGGCGCGCGGCTCCCGACGGAGCGCGAGTGGGAGCGCGCGTGTCGCGCGGGCACGACGACGGCGACCTGGGCGGGCGACCTCACGCTCTACGCTGGCGCCGCGCCCGAGCTCGACGCGATCGCGTGGTACGCGGCGAACAGCGGTGGTGAGACGCACCCGGTGGGCGAGAAGCGCGCGAACCCGTGGGGCCTCTACGACATGCTCGGCCACGTGTGGGAGTGGTGCGCCGATGCGTACGCGCCGTGGCGCGCGAAGCCCAAGCGCGTGACCGCGCAGACGAAGGAAGTGCCTCCCGAGAAGACGCTGCGCACCATCCGCGGCGGATCGTTTCGCAGCCGCGCTGACGTGGTGCGCGCGGCGATGCGCGGCGCGTTTCTGCCCGACGTGCGCGACGCATGCGTAGGGTTGCGCGTGGCCAACGTTGCCCTTCGCGCGGCCAACGTTGCCGTTCATCTCCCGTCGATCCGCAGCCCCCTTTGATCCCCCCGCGACGCACGCGCGGGGGGTCGCACCGTCGGCATCGACGCTCCTCGCGTCGTCTTCGAGCGCGGCGTCTCCGTCCGACGACGAGCTTGTGGTCCTGCCGTTGAACCGCTCGATGCGCGCCGCCCACTGCGCAGAGCGCCACAACCGAAGCAACGACTGATAGGATGCGCGCCGTGGAAGAAGCTCCGAGGGCTCCCGGCGAAGGCTCACACCGCCCGGTGGTGTTTCGCGACCCACCGTCGCTCGAGGCCCGCTCGCGGGCGCTGCAAGAACAGGTGGCGATGGCGCTCGTGCGGGCGCCGAAGCTCCCCGTGGCGCTGCCCGTTCAGGGCCTCACGCTGATGGAGGTGCGCGCCGACCGCAAGGCCCTCGAGCTCATTCTGGGCTACGAGGCGCCCATCGCGGCGCTGCGCTTCGAGCGCGCCAAAGACCTCGTTGCGTTGGGGGCCAACACGCCCGGCAGCGCGCCGGTGAAGGCCTCGGTGCGCGCCCTCCACGACGCCACGGCGAAGCGCCTCGAGCGCGAGCTCGGCACCCTCTGCGAGCGCGTGCGCGCCTCGCTCACGCCCGCGCGGTGGGACGAGGCGTGGGGCCACGCGAAGGGCCTCGCCGAGCTCCCCATCGGTGTGCCCATGGGCTTCTACCGCCAGCTCGTGGCGGGCATCGACCACCCCGAGGCGCTCGTGCGCACGGGCTTCCTGTGCAATCAAGACTGCGGCATCTGCTGGCAGGATCGCACCTGGGGCCGCTTCGACGCCGAGCAGATCGTCACGTGGATCGAAGACCTCTACGAGGCCGGCGCGCGCTCGCTCATCTTGTCGGGCGGCGAGCCCACGCTCGACCCCGCGCTCGAGCGCTACGTGCGCCACGCGCGCAGCGTCGGGTACCTGTACGTGGCCCTCGAGACCAACGCCGTGCAGCTCGCCAAGCCCGGCCTCGCGGCGAAGCTCAAGGAGGCGGGGGTCACGAGCGCGTTCGTGTCGATGCACAGCGCCCGGGCCGACGTGTCCGACGCGATCACCCGCGCGCCCGGCACGCACGCGCGCACCGTGAAGGGCGTGAAGGCCCTCTTCGAAGCGGGCGTGCGCATGAAGCTCAACGCCGTGATGACCCAGCAGGGCATCGCGTACCTCTCGGAGATCCCCGACTTCATCGACCGCGAGTTTGGCGCGTGGCGGGAGCACTTCTACGGCCTGATGCTCTCGTACCCGACGCAGCCGTGGGACACGTCGCTCATCCCCGAGATCGCGCCCGACCCCGTGGTGCTGCGCCGCGAGCTGCGACGCACCATCGACCGCGCGCTCGCGCTCGGGCTCCCGCTGCACGGCCTCGAGGGGCCCTGCGGCCCGCCCTTGTGCGCGTTCGGCGCCGACCAGCGCGTGGTGACGCTCGCGCCCGTGCCCGAGAGCGTCGACTTTCGCACGCACCTCGCGGGCTGCGACGGCTTCGCGGTGCGCGACGCGTGCCTCGGCGTGCGCACCACCGACGCGGCCATCTACGGCGACCTGTGCATCGAGCCGCTGCGCGAGCGGCCCGCGCCCCTGTAGCGCGCGGTGCGCGGCGATCGGTGCGCGTCGCGTCGCGCGTGGTCGGCAAAGAGTGATTGACGCCAGTGTGCGCGAGGCGCTCCCATCGGTGTGACCTCGTGCGACTCACTTCACTCACCCTGGTCGCGGTGCTTGTCGCCGCCTGTCGCCGCGACGCTTCGTCCGAGCAAGACCCCAACGTCGACCCTCGCACCCGCGGCCGTCTGCGCTTCGTGGTGCAGACCACCGGCGGCGCGCCCGCCGACGCGCGCCTGCCCCTCGTGGTGGCCCTCCACGGCGTCGGCGACACCCCCGAGGGCTTCGCGCAGCTCATCCTCCCGACGGGCCTGCGTGTGCGTCTCGCGGCGCCGGCGGGGCCGCGCGTGCAGGGCCACGGCTTCGGCTGGTTTCCGCTGCGCTCGCTGCTCACCGACGAGCGCTGGGGCGAGTACATCGCCGAGGCCGCCGCGGTGGTGGCCCCCGAGATCGCGCGCCTCGCGCAGGTGTACCCCACCTGCGGTCGCCCCGTGGTGACGGGCTTCGCCCAGGGCGCCATGGTGGCCCTCGCGCTCGCGGCGCGGCCCGACGCGCCCATCGGGGGAACATTTCCCATCGCGGGCGAGCTCCCGCCGTCGCTGTGGCCGCACGCGCGCGCGGACGCGGGTGCCCTCCCCGTGGTGGAGATGTTTCAGGGCCTCGACGACCGCCGCGTGCGGGCCGACAAGGCGCGCGCCACGTGGGAGGCCTTTCACGCCGCGGGCTACCCCGGTGCGTATCACGGCTACCCCGGGCTCACGCACTCGGTGTCGCCCGACGAGAACCTCGCGCTGCGCGACGCCCTCGCCGCCACGCTGCGCGCGCAAGGCTGCCCCGCGGAGTGAAGGGCATCTCGGTGTGCGCACGGACTCTCGTCCCACCGCGGACGATTCTCGTGACGAACGCGCGCCCCTCCGGCCACTCCGCGCACAATGCCTGCTTCACGCCTCGCTCCGTCGCTCGCTCCCCTCGTCGTCGCGCTCCTCCTGACGGGGTGTGGTGCGCCGCCCGAGGGATCCGCGGCGCCTCCGGCCGACGCCTCCGCGCGCGACGCCTCCGCGGTCGATGCAAACATCCGTGACGCTTCCGCAAGCGAGGTCGCGCCCCCCCACGCAACCCCCGACGCAACCGCCGACGCACCCGCCGACGCAACCGCCGACGCACCGGCCGACGCCGACGCGCCCGCGTGCGGCCCTCCGACCTTTCTGTGCCCCGACGGGTATCGTTGCGTGGGCCTGTCGACGTACCGCTGCGTTCGCACCGCCGCGCTCGGCGACCAGTGCCGCAACGGCGGCGACAACCCCATCTACTGCGCGCTCAGCGCGACGTGTGAGCTTGTTGACGGTGTGGCCCGCTGCGTGGCCATCGGCGCGCAGAACGGCCTGTGTCAGAACAGCAGCGCGTGCATCGCCCTGTGCGCACCGGGCCTCGGCTGCGACCGCAGCACCCACTGCCGACCGGGCCTCTCGCCGGGCGACCTCTGCGGCGGCGACACCGACTTCTGCAACGAGGGCTCGTCGTGCATCAACGTCGACGGCACCGCGCGCTGTGTCGCCGACGGCGCGCTGGGAGGCTCGTGCTGGCGCGACCACCGCTGCGACGCCGGTCTGCGCTGCAACGGCGGCGAC
>CAISKJ010001009.1 GCA_903885885.1 uncultured delta proteobacterium | reverse complement strand
GCCGAAGGCCGCCCCCGTGGCCGCGCCGTAGATGGCCCCGAAGAGCGCAGCGAGCGCGAAGCGATCGGCGCCGTTGGGCCGCTCGAGCGACACCCACGTGAGTGCCGTGAGCACGCCCGCGGCCACGCCCACGAGCGCGCCGCGGAGGAACACCCGGAGCGCGGGGCGCGCTGCGCCCTCGGCGCTCACCACCAGGCGCGAGAGCGCGAGCGAGCCGATGGCGCCGGCCACGGCGAAGAGGGACCACGACCCGACGCCCACGCGGGCGCCGAAGAGGTACTGAGCCAGCAGGGGGGCGAGCGTGGCGGCCGCGAGCATGAAGATCGCTCGGGTCGCCGCGAGAACGCCGCGCGCGGTGACGGTCGGGAGGGTGTTCGTCATGGCAGTGTGACCCGAGAATGCCCCGGTTCGTTGGCGGTGACCAGAGCCCCGAGGGCGCGTTCGCGAGGCGCGCTCAGTCGCCCTGCGTGAGGTCTTGCTCGAAGGTGATGGCGTTGTTGATCGTGAAGCGGAAGCGCGCGCGACCGACGCCCTGCGGCCAGTGCACCGAGGCGGTGTAGACGCCGCGCTCGGAGCCCTCGCGGAGCGGGTCGAGGCGCACGCCCTGGTCGGTGGCGACGGTGATGTTGGCGTAGGGCACCCCGTGGCCCTCGGCGTCGCGGAGGCGCAGGCCCACGGTGCTCTCGCCGTAGGAGACGCCGCGCATGGTCACGTCGTGCGAGAGGGGCCCCGCCTGCGCGGCGGTGACCGTGATGCCCCGGAGGTCGAAGCCCTGCGCGTCGGAGAGGCAGAAGAGCGCGTGCTCGCGGCCGGGCACGAGCGGAATGGGCCGGTCGACGTGGGCCGGCGGCGCGCCGTCGAGGCCGCAGCGGAAGCCCTCGGGCACGTCGACGCTCGCCACGCGGCCGGGGACGGTGTCGGTGCCCATGGTGCCGGGCACCACGCGGGGGGCGGCCACGAAGACGCGCACGGGCGTCGACGCGGGGCTCTCGAAGCGGTCGGCGTCGATGGCGATCACGCGGGCGTAGTAGGCGCCGGGCGCGAGGGCGGGGCTGTCCCAGCGGGTGCGCGCCGCGGGCACGCGGTCGTTGGCGAGGACGTCGTGAAAGGCCTCGTCGCGCGCGACCTGGACGCGCCACTGGCTCACCACGGCGGGCGCGCGCACGCCGTAGGTGGCGCTCACCTCGATGGGCTCGCCGCCGGAGATCACCCGCGCCGGCGGCGTGGTGAGCCACGTGGGCTGCGGCAAGAGCTGGCGGTAGGGCACGGGCGGGTGCGCGAGCTCTTCGGTGGTGCCACTGCCCGCGCGGAGGATGTACTCGCGGGTGTTCGCGCGGACCCTGATGCGCCCGCTGTGCGCCGCGATGCGGGTGATGTGCCCGCCGAGGTCGGCCGCCACGATGCCGTCGGCGCGGCCCACCCACACCGTGGTCGACGCGGTGGCGATGGGCACCAGGGCGGGCGGGCGGGCGCCCACGGAGGGGGCCACGCGGATGCGCATCACGCCGCGCAGCAGCGTGGTGGTGACCGACGGGGGCTGGTTGGGCGCGGGCGGCGTGGGCGAGGCGAACATCATCATCTGCGTGCGCTCGGCGAGCTCGACCACTGCGCCGTTGGCGAAGGTGATCTCGGCGGCGCCTCCCTCGGGGACGCGGACGCGCGCCCCGCGGGCGAGCACCTCGCCGGGCTGCGCCGCGTGGGCCGCGGCGTCGGGGCCCGGGTCGACCTCGACGGCTCCGCGCGACCAGCCCAGCGTGGCTTCCTGCGAGGGGATTCGGCGCGCGACGACGGGGGCCGGCGGCCGACCGGCCTGCGCCCACCCGGCCGTGGGAACCATGAGCATGGAGACGAGCAGCGGAACCTGGATGCGCATGATGCAACTCCTCGCAGGTGGCCACGAACGGCGCGCGTGCCCTCACACGCGACGTTGCGATCCGGCGGCGGGTGTCTTCCCTTCCGCGACCTGCTGTCTCCTTCATCGGCGGACGGCGAGAAGACTTGAGCGGGTTGACCCGAATCGACGCTCGGGCGCCCCCGTGGACCTGTCACCCGACGACCGGGAGCGCGATAGCCATTGACCGCGCGCGGCCGATGCGACCATCAACACCGCCCATGAAGACCGACGACAACGGGCGCAGGATTGACGGCGTACCGCTGAGCTACGCCGAATACATCAACGTCGACGCGCTCGTGCGCTCCGTGCGGCTCCCGCGCGAGGTGCCGCAGGGCGCCGTGGCCGCCCGATGGCCCGCGTGGCCCGAGGGGTGGGAGCCGGGCGCCCCGTGGCCGCGCGGCGAGGGCTGGTACCACGACGAGGTGCTCTTCATCACGGTGCACCAGGCCTTCGAGGTGTGGTTTCGCCACATGCTTCACGAGCTCGGCGACGTGCTCACGCGCGCCACGACCATCGCTGCGGCGCACGGCGCGACCATTCCCCTGGTGAACCTCGACGCGCGCTCCGACGCGCCGAGCTCGCCACGATGCGCACGCGCTATCCCCAACTCTGGTCCGTCGCCGAGAACACCCCCGCGACGCACCCGCTGCGCAGCGTGCCCGCGCCGGGCGTGCACCGGGTCGCGGCGCCGCAGGCTTCGCTCGCCTGGTTCGACGACGAGTGGCCCGTGTGGATCGACCGCGTCCGTCGCTCCTCGATGATCCTGCGCGGGTGCCTGCCCTTCTACGACATCCTCTCGCAGATGAGCCCCGCGTCGTTCCTCGACTTTCGCGACCGGCTGTTTCCCGCGTCGGGCTTCGGGTCGTACCAGTTTCGCTACTTTGAGATCGCGCTCGGCCTCCGCGAGCGCCACCTCGAGAAGATCGACTGGTCGCACGAGGGCGCCCTCGGCACCCGCGAGGCCCTCACCCGCGCGGGGTGGGATTTCACCGAGGTCACCTCGCGCCCGCGGCGCCCCGAGGAGAGCTTCGCGGCCACCTACGGCGCCCATGAGCTCTCGCAGATTCTCGGCCGCCTCGCGTCGCCCACGCTCCGCGACCTCGCGTACTGGCTCCTCAACGCCGTCGAGCTGCAGGGCGAAGGCGGCCGCGACGCCGTGGCCCACGCCGACGCCCTCGCGGCCAAGATCTTCGCGTCGATGTCGCGCGTCGAGCAGGCCGAGAGCGTCGTGAAGCGCCCGCACCTCACCGACGAGAGCCTCCGCAACAACACCTGGCGCGCGATGGGCGAGCTCGTGTCGCACAGCGAGGTCGTCGTGGCCTCGCAGCTCCACCGCGCGCCCGAGGCGCGGGTGCACCGCTTTCTCGAGGCCTGCCTCGAGCTCGACACGGCCCTCCTCGACTGGCGCAACGCGCACATTCGCTTCGTCGAGCGCATGATCGGCGCGCGCCCCGGCACCGGCGGCGGCGGCCTCGGGTACCTCACCCGCACCGTCGGCGGCGGCCGCGCGTTTCACCTCGACCGCGCGTTTCCGTGCCTCTGGCAGTCGCGCACGGTGCTCATGTAACGCGTCGTAGATCGTGCGGCGCCCCCTCGCAGTCGGCCTCTCCGTCACGCTCGCGTCGCGCCTCGCCGCGGCCGCCCTCGTGCGCCTCGCGCCCGCGTGGGACGGCTACTTCTATGCGCGCCACGCCGAGCAGCTCGCCGCAGGCCTCGGGTATGTGAGCGCCGACGGCGCCGGCGCGCTGCGCCCCACGGCGTTCTATCCCGTCGGATACCCCGCGGCGATGGCCGCGCTCCTCCCCCTCACCCACAGCACGCGCGTCGCTGCCGTCGGGGTGAACCTCGTCGCCTCGCTCGTGGCCGTGGCCGCCGTGGTGCGCGTCGCCGAACGCGCCGCGGGGCCGCGCGTGGCCTTCGTCGCGGGCCTCGTGTACGCGCTCTACCCGGGCCTCCTGTTGTGGAGCGCCGCCGCCATGACCGAGACCCTCACGGGCGCGCTCCTCGTCGTCGCCATGGCCGCCGCGGGCTCGTCGCGCCGTGGGACGTCGGCCCTCGCGGGCCTCGCCCTCGGGGCCGCCGCGCTCGTGCGCCCGCAGTCGCTCGTGGCGCTCCCGCTCGTCGCGCTCGGCGCGCGCTCGCGGCGCGGTCGCGTCGGTGCCGTTGCGCTCGCCGCCCTCGTCGCGCTCGCGGTGGTGGCCCCATGGACGGCCCGCAACTGCGTCCGCCTCGACGCCTGCGCGCTCGTGAGCACCAACGGCGGAAGCAACCTGCTCATCGGCACCTTCGCCGACGCCCGCGGCGGATACCGTCGCCCCCGCGGCGCCGACGGCTGCGCCACCGCGCACGGCGAGGTCGCGCGAGACCGCTGCATGTCGCGCGTCGCCGTCGCGCGCATCGTCGAGCACCCGCTGCGGTGGGCGTCGCTCGTGCCCATGAAGCTCGCGCTCACCTTCGGCATCGAGCACGACCCCGCGAGCTACGTGTTCGGCGACGGCGTGGGCTACGCGCTCCCGTGGGGGACGTCGCTCGTCGCGATGCTCACGGCGGCGTGGTGGGCGCTCGCGGCCTTCGCGTGGCGGGCCCGCGCGCTCGACGCCGCGCGCGACGCGGGGCGCTTCTGCGCAGGCGCGTGCGGCCTCTCGGCGATGACGCACGCGGTGTTTCTCGGCACCGACCGCTATCACCTCACGCTCGTGCCGGTGCTCGCGCCCGTCGCCGCGATGGGCCTCGTCGCCTGGCACGATGCGCGCGGAGGCCGCGTTGTCTAGGGCCGCCACCGCCTCGCTCGCGGCCGTCGCCTTCGCGGCGCGCATGGCCTTCGGCCTCGCGGTGCGCCCTCCTCCCGCGTGGGACGGCACCCTCTACGAGCGCGGCGCGCGCGCCCTCGCGTCGGGCCTCGGGTACTCGTGCTTCATGTTCGGCCCCCTCGCCGACCCGCGCGTGCCCACCGCGTACTACCCGGTCGGATACCCCGCCTATCTCAGCGTACTCTTTAAATTTTTCGGCACATCAGGCGCGGTGATCGCCCTCGGCGGCGCGCTCGCGGGCGCCCTCACGGTGGCCCTCACGCACCGCCTCGCGCTGCGCGTCGCGTCGCCGCGCGCGGCCTTCACCGCGGCCCTCGCGCTCGCGCTCATGCCCGCCCAGGTGATCTTCGCCGCGGCCCCGATGACCGAGGTGCTCTGGGGCGCGCTGCTCACCCTCGCCGTGTACCTCGCCGCGCGCAGCGCGCGGTGGCCGTGGCTCGCGGCTGCGCTCGCGGCGGCGGTGTACGTGCGACCGCAGGCGCTCGTGCTCGCGATGCTCCTTCCCGTCGTCGCGTCGGGCACGCGCGCGGAGCGCCTCAAGCGCGCGGCGCTCACGGTCGCCACGGTGCTCGCGCTCGTCGCGCCGTGGACGCTGCGCAACTGCCGGGCGATCGGCGGCTGCGCGCTCGTGAGCGCCAACGGCGCGAGCAACCTCGCGGTGGGCGCGATGGCCCGCTCCGACGGGACGTACCTCTCGCTCACGGCCGACGACGGGTGCCGCGGCGTCGTCGGCGAGGTCGCGCGCGAGCGCTGCTGGCGCCGCGTGGCGTGGGCGCGCATTCGCGAGAACCCCAGCGCGTGGGCGCTGCGCGCGTACCCCAAGCTGCGCCACACCTTCTCGTACGAGCGAGCGCCCATCGACTACCTGGCCGTCGCGCGCCCCGAACTTCTCAACGAGCGCGCGCGGTCGCGGGGCTACGACCTCCTCACCCTCACGTGGCGGCTGTGCGCGGGCCTCGCGCTCCTCGCGCTGGTGCCCCTGCGCGGGCGGCGCGCGCTCGGTGACGCGGGGCGCCTCGCGCTCGCGACGGTGCTCGCGATGGGGGCGACGCACGCCGTGTTCTTCGGCGGAGACCGCTACCACCTGCCCCTCGTCGGCCCGTTGTGCGTGCTCGCTGCGGGGGCGTTTCGTGACGTGCCCGCGTGGCTGCGAGGCCTTCGCGATAGACCTCCGCGCGCGGCGTAGTCCCGCGGAGCTCTCGCCCCCCGCCGACGGCGTTGCCCGCGGTTCTCGGGCGATCGGTTGTCAACGATCTGCGCGTCATGGCCGAGAAGTTTCTCTGTCGGGGCGCAGTCCGTACTCTCACCTCGTCAACACCACGCGGCGGGAGCGCGCGCAGACTGCACCGTACAGCGCGGAAGCGAACACCTTCGCATCCGCCAACGGGCAGCCGCCGCGCGCACGCGGGACACGCAAGGTCGAATGCCCTCCTTCGAACTGAACCTCACCTCGAGCCCTTCAAACACCGTCCGAGGCGCCCTCGCGAGCGCGACCGCCCGCGACCTGCGCGGCGCCCTCGACCTCACCCTGGCGGGCGAGATCCTCCAGGCGGCCACCTCGACCGACGACGCGGCGTACTTTCTCCGCGACCTGCTCACCGTCGGCGTCACCGTGGCCGAGGCGCGCGCCCCCAAAGGGTTCGTCACCTTTCACGACGCCCCGTGGGAGCTCTGCGTGGCCGCGGGCGAAAACGTGCTCCTCGTGAGCGCGTACCGCACCGGCGCGCAGCCCGACGTGCGCGTGGTCGATCACCCGGTGAGCGTGGGCGAGCTCGTGGCGCAGGTGCGCGCGGCCGTCGATGGGCTCCCGGGCCTCGACGCCGACCTCGCGAAGCACCTCGTGGCCCTCAGCGACCGCCTCGAGGCCAGCGACGGCGCCATCGCCCCGCCCGATCGCGGCGACGCCGTTCTCGTGCGCTGGCGCAGCCGCCCGCGCGCCGCCGTCGACGGCTCGGGCGCCGAGTCGGTCGTGGGCGTCACCTTCCAGGCCGTGATGCCGGGCAGCGCGTCGGGTCATCGCCCCGAGAGCGCGCACGCCGACCTGCACGGGCTCCTCGCCCGCGGCCGCGTGGGGCTCGAGCTACGCGGGCGTCGCCTCGACCTCGCGCAGGGGTTCGTGTTTCTTCAGGTCGAGCGCCTCGTGTCGCTCTGCCGCCCGCTCATGGAGGCGTGGGCCGCGCGTCGCGCGTTTCACCTCCGCGCGCTCGTGGGCGACACCACCCTCGCCCTGCGGCTCAACTCCGACGAGCAGCTCTCGGTGACGGTGACGCGCCCCCACGAGGGCACCATGACCGTGCCCGCGCTCGACCCGCGCGCGCTCGTGAGCCCCTGCCTCGACGCGGCCCTCGCGCTCGCGTCGTCGATGGCCCGCGCAGACCGCTCCCTCGCCCGCAACCTCCGACTGCGCGCG
>CAISKJ010001008.1 GCA_903885885.1 uncultured delta proteobacterium | reverse complement strand
GTGGGCCCCACGGGCGCGCTCGGCGTCGACAACCAGCTCGCGCAGCTCATCCCCCTCGTCGACTCGATGACCGGCGGCGTGCTCGACGGCGCCCTGCAGACCGCGATCAACAACGGTCAGCTCCTCGTGTCGATCACCCTCGACGACCTGCAGAACCGCTGCGACGACGCGAGCGTGGCCGTCACCCTGCGCCGCGTCGCGGGCATGCCCTTCGTGGGCAGCGACATGCGCGTCGACCCGGGGCAGACCTTCGACCTCAACCGCGACGCCCCCGTCACGCGCGCCCGCGGCCGCGTGCAGGGCGGCGTGCTCACCATCGACGCGACGGACATCCCCCTGCCCGTCGAGGTGCTCGACGCACGCTTCATCTTGAACCTCTACAGCGGCCGCATGCGCATCCGCCTCGACGACGCCGGCGGCGGCGACGGCATCATCGGCGGCGGCATCTCGGTCGCTGAGTTCTCGGCCACGGCCGAGAGCTTCACCATCTCGACGGCCCTGCGCGGCGCGGTCGGCACCACCATGCGACTCATGGCCGACCTCGCCCCCAACGCCGACGGCCGCTGTCAGAACCTCAGCGCCGCGATGGTGGTGTCGCTGCGCCCCGCCTTCGTCAACCCCTGAGCGATGTCAGCGCGCCTCAAGCTCCTCCTCTCGGTCGTGGGCTACTCGCTGGTCTGCGTGGTGGCGCTCGCGCGGCACCGCTACGACGCCGACGCCGCCATCAACGCCGCGCCGCCGCGGGCGCCGCTCCCGTCGTGCGCGCAGTCGCCGTCGCTCTCGCTGCGCCTCGAGGGCGGGCGCCCCGTGATCGCGGGCTCGCTCCCCGACGCCGCGGCGCGCGAGAACGTGCACGCGCGCGCCGTCTCGCTCTACGGCGCCGACGGCTTCGACGACCACCTCACCACCTCGTCGTCGCTGCGCCAGACGAGCTGGGTCTCGCTCGCGCCCACGCTCCTCACGCTGTTTCAACGCCTTCGCGGCGAGGCCTCGATCTCGGTGCGCGAGCACACCATGGTCGTCGCGGGGGTGACCGCGTCGGACGCCGAGCGCGCCGCGGTGCTCCAGGCCATGCGCGCCGCCGCGCCGGGCGAGGTCGAGCTCGTCGACCAGCTCACGGTCTCCTACGCGCCCGGTGAAACACCTGTTGCAGCCGCTGTTTCAGCGCCCCCCGCGGAGGCCCCCGCGGCGCCCGTCGAAGCGCCCGCGGCGGCACCTGTCGAGGCGCCCCCCGCAGCGCCCGTCGAAGCGCCCGCGGCCGCCGTCGAAGCGCCCGCGGCGGCACCCGCGGCAGCGCCCGTCGAAGCGCCCGCGGCGGCGCCTCCGCCGGAGTCGTTGCAGGCCATGCTCGACGCCGCGCTCGAGGGGTATCCCTTCGAGTTTCTGCCGGTGTCGTCGGTGCTCACGCGGGCCAACGACGAGCACCTCGACGCGGTCGCCTCGGTGCTGCGCCAGTGGCCCGAGTCGGTGGTGGCCGTCGAGGGCCACACCGACAACACCGCGTCGCCGAGCATCAGCCGCGACCTCGGCGCCCGTCAGGCCGCGGCGGTGGTGCGCGCCCTCATGCTGCGCGGGGTCACGCGCAGGCAGGTGCGCGCGCTGGGCGTCGGGTCGGAGCGGCCCATCGATGACAACGGCACGCCCGAGGGGCGCAGGCGCAACCGGCGCGTGTCGCTCCGCGTCGTGAGCGGAGGCTAAGAGGATTCTTATGGGCGACGCCCTCACACAAGAGCTGCTCTCCCTCGTGCTCGCGGGCGCCTTCGGGGCGCTCGCCGGGTGGTACCTGCGACAGGTCATGCGCGAAGACGGCGCCGCGGCGCGGCCGCGCGACCGCGAGATCGCCGTGCTCCAGGGCCGCCTCGAGGTGCAGATGGCCCGCGTCGACGCCACCGAAGACGAGCTCAAGCGCACCCGCGACGAGCTGAGCGCGCGCGAGCGTCACGTGCGCGAGCTCGAGGGCGACCTCTCGGTGCACGCGCGCATCCGCGAGCGGGCGCTGCGCGCCGACGACGAGCTCGCCGCGCTGCGCGAGGAGGTGCGCCGCGCCGAGGCCGCCCGCAAGGCCGCCGACGACGCGCGCGCCGTGCTCGAGCGCGACCTCGTCGCGTCGCGGGTGCGCGTCGCCGAGTGCGAGCGCGAGCTGTCAGCCGTAGGGTCGCGCGAGAACAGCGTCGAGATCCGGCGCGCGTAGCCGCGACGCTGCGCTAGGATTCGGGTCCGTTTTGTGGCGTACTAAGCTCACTGCGAGCAGCCGATGAGACGCGAGTGGCGAATTCCAGAGCAGTCGAGCGCGTGGCTCATTGTCGAGGGTGACGCGCTCGCCCACCACGAGCGCGCGCTGCGCGCGGCGCTGCCCGCCGCCGCGCTCGACCGGTGGATGCGCGACCCCGTGCGCCGCGACGTGCTCATGGAGCTCGCGCGCCTCGTGAACACGGCCACCGATCCGGGCGCCCGCGACCTGCGCCGCCACGAGGTCGAGCGCCACGTGGTGCCGGCCCTCGTCCACGCGATCCGCACCGGACGGCTCGCCGTGCTGCGCCTCGCCGACGACACCCTCGGCCGCGTTCGCACGCTCACCGCGCCTCCTCCACCGCCGCCACCTCCTCCACCGCCGCCGACCCCGCCGGTGAACCCCGTCGTCACCGTAACGCAGCCCCTGGTGCTCGTGAAGCACCCCGCGCTCACGCCCGCGCGCCAGCCGGTGCGCCTCACGACCGACGCGGGCTTCGACGGGCAGGGCACGCTCAGCCTCGCGGGGGCAGGCGCGGTGCGCCTCTTCGACGCCGCGGTCGGTGGCGCCGAGGTGCGCCTCGACGGCGCGCACAACGTCTTCGCCGGAGCGGCCCTCACCGCGGGCGTCACCCTCTTCGCCGAGGGCGCGCGCGCCAGCGGCGCGATGAACGACGTACGCGTCGTGCTCAGCCTCGCCGGCGGCTCCAAGCCCACGGGCCCCGACGCCGTGGGCAACCTCACCGCGGTCGAGCTCACCGTCGACATCCACCAGAGCCGCAGCGACGCGGCCGTCGCCCCCGCGGCCCTCTCGCAGGCCGACAAGGTGTCCGCGGGGCGCTTCGTGCACCTGCAGTGCGGCGACAAGCACGGCCGCGCCATGGTCACGGTGCGCAAGGCGAGGCCGCACGTGTTCAACGGCGACCTCGAGCTCCGCGCCCTCGACGCGCGGGTGAAGCTCTTCGACGCCGAGCGCGGCGGCGCCGAGGTGCCGCTCCCCCACACGCTCGCCAACGGGCCCATCCCCGTCGAGCCCGACGACGGCGTGACCTTCTGGCTCGAGGGCGCGGCCGTGAGCGGCACCCTGCGCGACACGGGCCTCAAGCTCGGCCTCGCGGGCGTCGACCCCGAGGGCGACCTCGCGCGGGCCACGGTGGTGCGCCTCCGCTCGCTGCGCACGCACATCCCCGCTACGCAGCCCCACACCGCGCGCATGGGCAACGGCCCCGCGGCGCGCCACACGCACACCCAGGCCGTCGCCCCCGCCGAGGGCGACTACGACCGCGACTTCGTCGCCAACCCCCCGCTGGTGCTCGTTCACGGCTCGCTGCGCGCCGCCTCGCCCGCGCGCCTCTCGGTGCGCGTCGACCCCGTCGGCGTGCCCCTGCGGTGGGACGTTCACCGCGATGATCGCCCCGCCCCCGACGGCGACGACGCCGCCGTGATCGCTGCCTCGCCGGCCCCTGCGCCCACCCTCGCGCAAGACGGCGCCGACCCGCGCAAGGCCACCCTCGTCGCCGACGCGGTGGGGTCGTTTCACGTGCGCGCCTTCGTCGACTGCAACGGCTCGGGGCGCTTCGATCAGGGCGCCGACCTCGAGCCCTTCATCATTCAGAACGTCGTGCTCGTGGGGGCCACGGTGCACCGCGAGCGCTCGGCGGCCCACGCCACCCTCGTCGCGTCGCCCAACGGCGGCGGCATCAACGTGTCGGGCGGGGTGTTCAACGTCGCCACGCCCAACCTCGCGGCGATGCACATGCTCGCCGACGTAGACCTCATCGGCGGCGGATCCACCGGCCGACGCGGCCTCGCGCAGGTGTTCGCAGGCTGGGTCAACAACGAGACCCGCAACGAGAACATCGTGGGCACCTTCGTGGATCGCACCGTGGCGCCCACCGTCACCATGCGCTCCGCCACCGTGTTCGCGTCGAACACCGCCCTCGCGACGGGGGGCAACGCCAACGGCCCGATCTTTCTCCCCGGCGACCCGGCGCCCGCCCTCGTCGCGCCCATTCTGCTCGACACGGGCCGCGCCCCGCCGGGCGTCGGCGGCGACAGCGCGTGCCTCACCCGCAGCCGCATACGGTCGCGCGCCAACCTCGCCATCGGGCAGCGCATCGTCGTCGAGTCGGTCGACAGCCCCGGCGACGGCGACGGACCGACGCACCCGGGCCGCCCCGCCGCGCGCCTGGAGCGCTTCCACTTCGGACTTGACTTCAAAGCATCCCTGTGCATCTGGGTGAACCGCAGCGGCGCCTCGGGGGCCACGGGCGCCTCGGCCGACCGCCTCTACGCCGTCGTGCTCGAGGTGCCCTGGTCGATGGTGGGCGAGTGGACGATCACACCCGCCACGGGGGCCGTCGCCGTCGCC
>CAISKJ010001007.1 GCA_903885885.1 uncultured delta proteobacterium | reverse complement strand
CGACGCCGCCCGCGAGCGCCACCACCCCTTCGGGCGTCTCGTCGCGCGCGATCGACGCGTCGGGGAGCGCGTCGCCCCACACGTAACGCCGATGCTCGGGGAGCAACCCCGCAGCCGCGCGCTCCCACTCGACCTCGCTCGGGAGGCGTCCGCCGTGGCGCGCGCAGTATGCGGTCGCATCGGCCCACGACACGCAGCGCACGGGGGCCTGGCGCGTGCGAGCGAGGGGGCACGCAGGCTCGCGGCAGCGGCCCTCGGACACGCAGTGGAGGTACGCGCGCGCGCTGACTTCGCGGCGGTCGATGGCGAGCGCCCCCACGGGGATCGCGTGCGGCGGACGCTCTTCGAAGTGCCCCTCGCCACGATCGACGCCCAGCACGGCCATGCCCGCGGCGAGGCACTGGGCGCCGTGGGGAACGTTGACGCAGCCCGCATCGAGGACGGGGACCGCCGCGTCGGCCGCGACCTCGGGGTCGGGCTCGGCGGGCGCGTTGGCCCCCTCGGGCGGGCGCGGCGACGAGCGGGTGGCGGCGCAGGCCGCGAGGCTCAACGCGAGGACAATGGCTGCGCGGGCGCTCACGAGCGCGACCCTCCGCCCGGGGTCCTGGGAGGCGTCGGAAAGGGCATCGATTTGCCGGTGTTGTCGGTCTCGGAGTGGCCGTCTTGCCAGGCGCCGCGCGATGATTCGGCGGCGAAGAGGTCGCCCTGCGGGATGCCGGGCATCGGCGGGCGCGGCGCCATCGAGGCGCGCGGATCGGCGGGCCCGAGGAGCGATGACACCTCCTGCATCGACTCCTCGACAGAGACGTGCGCGAGGAGGTTCTCCGCGGGGGCCTCGGGCGCGTCGGAGAGCGCGAACTCGAGCAGCGTGGCGAGTTCCTCATCAATCGCGCTCGCCCAGATGAGCTTCATGTAGCTCGCGAGCCGCGTGCGGCGATACCCCGGCGCGTGGGCGCGGAGAAAGGCCACGAGCTCATCGCGGAAGGCGCCCGCGGTCGCGAAGCGGTCGCGACGCTGCCGCGCCATCGCGCGCTGAATTACCGCATCGAGCGCCTCGGGCACGTGGGGCGCAAGCTCGCGCAGCGGACGCGGCGTCGCTCGGCGCACCGCGTAGATGAGGTCGATCTCGTTGGGAGCCTGAAAGGCCGGAACGCCCGCGAGGATCTCGTAGAGCACGCTCCCCGCGCTGAACACGTCGCTCTGTCCCGTGAGGCGGTCCTCGCCCTGCGCCTGCTCGGGCGACATGTAGCGCACCTTGCCCTTGATCACGCCCATCTGCGTGCGCTCGCGGTCGACGTCGGCCTTCGCGATGCCGAAATCGATGATCTTCACGCTGCCGTCGTAGCCCACGAGAATGTTCGACGGCGAGAAGTCGCGGTGCACCAGATGGAGCGGCACCCCATCGGGCGTGACCGCCGCGTGCGCGTGGTCGAGGCCGTCGATCGCACGCGCCATGAGGTACACCGCGTCGGCGATCTCGAGTGAGCGGCCGCGCTCGAGCCCCCGCGTGAGGGTCGTGCGGAGGTCCTTTCCGTCGATGTACTCCATCACGATGAAGTACCCCTCGGGGCCCCGGAGCAGCTCGTGGATGCGCGCGATGTTCGGGTGCTGCAGCATCAGCGAGAGTCGATACTCGGCGACGAGCATCTTCACGAAGGTGTGGTCCTCCGCGTACATCTCGATCACGCGTTTCATCGCGACGAGGTGCTCGCTGCCGTCAGCCTCGAGCACCTTCGCGCGGTACACGTCGGCCATGCCGCCGCTCCCCACGCGGTCGAGGAGGTGATACCGACCGACACGACGAGCGCGCTTCAACGGACCACGACCTCCAACCGCGGGCGCGACGCGACCTGCGCCGACCCGACCCCCACGAAGACCGCCTCGGCCCCATCACACTCGATCGAAACGCCCTCGGACGCCGCCGTGCGCGCCACCCACCCCCGCACGATGGCTGTCACGTCGACGCGCACGGGCGCGCGCACCCCGTCGGGCACCTGCACCACCGCCACGTCGTCGGTCGCCGCGGGGCTGTCGCCCGCCGCGACGCCCGCGGTCGTCCACGGCGAGCCGACGCCGCGCACCACGATGCGCGCCGCCCGATCGCTCGTGCGCCAGGACGGGTGCGGTGCGAGCGAGAGTACCGCCCGCTCGACGCCCGAGGCTGCCGCGAGCCCCGACAGGTCGAAACGCACGTAGGCCCGCCGCGACGAGACGGCCAGCGCCTCGCCGCGCCCCGGCGCGCGGCCCGCAGCGGCGGCCGTCACGGCGGGCGCCAGCACCTGCGCGCCATCGACGAGCGCGAGGTCGTCGACCCAGCGCGCGTCGCCGCAGGTGCGCCCCGCGACGCACTCGGCCGCCGACGCGCACCCCAGCGCGAGCGGCACGAACGAGAGCGCGAGTCGGGGCGAGGGGCGAAGCATCGGCAACGATCGTTTTACTTCTATCGCAACGGCGTCAAGTACGTGCAACGCCCCAATGCGTCTGCGAGCCGCTTTGTTTCGACGGGTGAAAGTGGTACCGAACGCCTCGCGACGGCGCCGATCGACGGGCGCCGCAGGCAACGTACTTCGGAGGCGGTAAACACCCCTATGTCGCTCGCACGCTCGCTCCTCGCGTCTGTCACGGTGCTCGCGGCCCTCGCCGCGTGCGATCGCAACCCCTCGCAGCCCGCGGCGCGCCCGACGGTCGAACCCGTCGCGCAGCCCGCGGCCCAGCCCGCGCAGCCCGCGGCCCAGCCCGCGCAGCCCGCGGCCCAGCCCGCGCAGCCCGCAGCGCCCGCGGGCCCCTCGCAGTCGCTCGACGCCGACGAGTACCGCCTCGCGGTCGCGCTCACCGCCCCGGCCGGCGCCGCGCCCGGCGCGTTTCGCGTCGAGCTCCACGGCAACGGCGAGTACCACGTGAACGACCAGTACCCCATCGCCGTCGAGGCGACCGTCGAGAACGGCTCGATGCCCAAGACCTCGCTGCGCCGCGGTGACGCCGCCGAGTTCACCAACGCGGTCGCGCGCTTCGAGCAGCCCGTCACCGCCACGGGGCCTGGCGTGCGCGTCCATGGCACCGTGCGTTTCGGCGTGTGCCGCGCCGAGCAGTGCGCATTTTTCAACCGCGAGTTCGTCGTCGCGATGCCGTAAACGCAACGCCGCGCGCATCAGGTTCTTGCAACCGCATCGTATCCCGATGCATCTAGGCATCGAACCAACGATGCGCGCACGCATTCGCCTCGCTACGCCGCTCGCGGCGGCCGCTGCCCTCGTCGGCAATGCGGCCTTCGCGCAGATCGCACCCACCACACCGCAAGCCCCGCAGCCGCAGCAGGCCGCGCCTCAATCCGCGCCGCCCCGGCTCACGCAGTTCGTTCCGGCCGACTACCCGGCCGAGGCGCTCGCGCAGGGCATCGAGGGTTCGGTGTTGCTGCAGCTCTCGGTCGACGCCGAGGGGCACGTCACCGAAGCCGCCGTGGTCTCAGGCCTCGGTCACGGCCTCGACGAGGCTGCCGTCGCCGCCGCGCGCCGCTTCGTGTTCGAGCCTGCACGCCGCGACGGCGAGGTGGTGCCCGCGGTGCTCCGCTACCGCTACCGCTTCAGCGCGGCGGCCACGCGGGCCGCGCAGGCGCCGACCGTGCGCGCTGCGCTCCACGGCGTCGTGCGCGGCGCGGGCGACACGCCGGTCGCGGGGGCCGCGGTGCTCGCGGTGCTCCCGAATGGCCAGCGCCGCGAGGCCACCACCGGCGCCGACGGGACCTTTCGCTTCGACCTCGACGTGGCGGGCAGCGTGCGGGTGGTGGTGCGCGCCGAGACGTACCGCGAGTATGAGGTCACCGAGACGGTGCGCGACCGCGACGACCTCGGGCTCACGTACCGCCTCGCGCTCGTGCCCGTGGCGCGCCCCGCCACGGCCGAACCCGCGGCGACCGGCGACGACGACCCCACGGGCGAGGCCACGGTGCGCGCGCGGCGACCGGCGCGCGAGGTGACGCGGCAGACGCTCGAGTTCCGCGAGATTCTCCGCATGCCCGGCACCGGCGGCGACGCCCTGCGCGCGGTGCAGAACTTCCCCGGCGTAGCCCGCTCGATCAACGGCCTGCTCATCGTGCGAGGCAGCAGCCCGCAAGACACGCAGATCTTCGCCGACGGCACGCTGATCCCCATCGTGTACCACTTCGGCGGGCTCTCCTCGGTGATCAGCACCGAGCTCCTCGACCACATCGATTTCTATCCGGGCACCTTCTCCGCGCGCTACGGCCGCGCGCAGAGCGGCATCGTCGACGTGGGGTTGCGGGCCCCGCGGCGCCAGGGCTGGCGCGCCGTCGCCAACATCAACCTCATCGACGCCAGCGTGTTCGTCGAGGGCGCCATCACGCGCGACCTCTCCTTCGCGGCGAGCTTCCGGCGTAGCTACATCGACGCCATTCTGGGCGCGGTGCTCAGCGGCGTCGACGCGGTGACCATCACCTCGTTGCCCGTTTACTGGGACTACCAGGCGATGCTCGAGTGGCGCCCCGGCACGCGCGACCGCCTGCGCCTCACGATGCTCGGCAGCGACGACTCGTTCGCGATCATTTTCAATCGCCCCAACGAGATGGCGCCGCGCTTCTCGGGCACCTTCTCGTCGGGCATCGGGTTTCACACCGGCCAGCTCCTCTGGGATCACACCTTCTCGAGCGCCGTCACGAGCCGCGCTGTGCTCTCACTGGGTCGCAACGCGATCAACGTGGGCGGCGGCGAGGCCTTCGGGCTCGACCTGTCGTTCTTGCAGTTTACGGGGCGCTACGAGCTCTCGGCGCAGCTCACGCCGCGGGTGCGCGCCAACGTGGGCCTCGACATCATCGGCGGCCCCGCCACCGTGGCCTTCAATGGCATTCGCCCTCCCACGGAGGGGCAGCAGGTCGATCCGGGGAACGTCACGCGCGTCTCGACCAACGCGACCGACACGGTGTACCGCCCCGGTGCCTACGCCGAGTTCGAGCTCACGCCCGCGCGCGGCCTGCGGCTCGTACCCTCCGTGCGCGTCGACTACACCCGCGACGCGCGACGCTCGTGGAGCATCAACCCGCGCCTGTCGTTCCGGTGGGACTTCATCGACGGCTGGACGCTCAAGGGCGGCGTCGGGCTCTTCAATCAACCGCCGCAGAACAACCAGAGCTCGGGCGCGCCGAACAGCTTTCTCCCGTCGACGACGGTGGGCAACCCCAACCTGCTCACGCAGCGCGCGGTGCACTACAGCCTCGGCTTCGAGCACAACTTCTCTCGTTACATTACCCTCTCGATGGAGGGCTTCTACAAGCACCTCGACGACCAGATCGTGTCGCAGCCCGGCATCACCGCGGCGCCGTACATCAACCAGGGCGTCGGGCGCATCTACGGCGGCGAGATCCTTCTGCGCCACCGGCCCTCGGAGCGCTTCTTCGGCTGGCTCGCGTACACCATCTCGCGCAGCGAGCGGCGCGACACGCCCACGTCGGACTACCGCATCTTTCAGTTCGATCAGACGCACATTCTCACGGCCATCGCGAGCGTTCGCCTCGGCCGCGGGTGGGAGGCGGGCGTGCGCTTTCGCCTCGTGTCGGGCAACCCCTCGACCCCCGTGGCGGGCTCGCTCCTCAACGCCGACGCGGGCACGTACACGCAGATTCCGGGCGTGCCCTTCTCGTCGCGCAACGCGCCGTTTCACCAGCTCGACGTGCGCATCGACAAGACGTGGACCTTCCGTCGCGGCAGCCTCAACCTCTATCTCGAGGTGCTCAACGCCTACAACAACTCGAACCCCGAGGGCGTGCAATACAACTACAACTACACGCAGTCGCAGACCGTCACGGGCATCCCGATCTTTCCCAACCTCGGCATCCGGGCAGAGTACTGAGATGGCACGCGTGAACCGTACCGCAGTCACCCTCCTCGCGGCCGCAGGGCTCTCCGTCGGCTGCGGCGGCGACCTGGACCCCGCGTGGAAGATCAAGACCTTTCGCGTCTTCGGCGTCCGCGTCGAAAACACCACCCGCGCCGCCGATCCGCGCGCCGTCGAAGCTGCCCCTGGGGAGACGGTGCGGCTCACCGTCGCGTACCTCGACCCGTCGACCACGCCACGCCCCGTGAATGTGGTGTGGGTGATGTGCGCGCAGGCGCGCCGCATGGGCGCCACCGTGGGCTGCGACCCGGCGGGGGCCTCGGTGCTCATGGGCGGGACCGAGCAGTCCTACACAGTGCCGAGCATCCAGTATGGGCTCGACCCCTTCGGCCGCGCGCGCATCACCGCCATCGGCGTCGTATGCGCGGGGGGCACCATCGCCTTCGACCCCGCGACGCGGCTCCCCTCGTGCACTGGAACGGGCGCCGAGGGCGTGACGCTCACGCGTTCGATCCTCGTGCGCGCCTCGGAGGCCGACGCGATGGGGCACAACCCCGAGATCACCGAGGCGGTGCTCTACCGCAACGGCAACACCAACGACGCCGTGACGCTGTCCGCCGACGGCTCGGCGCGGGTGCCGCGATGCACCACGGACCCGTGCACCGAGCACGCGATCGAGCTGCGTTCGCCCGCCGAGAGCCGCGAGAGCTACCGCACCTTCGACAACAGCGGTGCCATGGTGACGCGCCCCGAGCGCGTGCTCTACGGCTACTTCGCCACGGCGGGCGAGATGGACCTCACGTTCTACGTGGACACCGCCGAACGTCCGCTGGGGCCCGTGCGTAACAAGTGGAGCGCGCCGCGCACGCCCGGCACCGTGACGTTCGTCTTCAGCGCCCAGGACACGCGGGGCGGCTACGACTGGATTCAGCGCACGATCACCGTCGAGTAGACGGGGACAAGGGCGCGGGGCAGGGCGCGCGCCGTCCTCGCCCGCGCGCTTCGCGGCTCAGAACATGCCCGCCTGATCGCGCGCAACGCTGATCATGTCGTCGAAGGCGCGGCGCTCGTGGTCAACGTCGGGCACCATCTCTTCGAGCTTGCTCGCGATCACCTCGCGCTGTGCTTGCGAGGGGTTTTCACCCGACGAGGCCACGGCGGGCTCGAGCAGGCGAAACGATGCCGTGAGGTGCTGCAGCGCGACGCGCTCGCGCTCGCGCACGCGGTAGAGCTCGAGCGGCGTGTTCTGAATCGACGACACGAAGGCATTGGGCGAGACGAGCATCTCGGCCATGGGGCCGCGGTGGCAGTCTTTGAAGGGCGCCGGGAGGCCTGTGCGACGCACCGTCTCTGCGAGGCGACGCACGCCTGCGCCGGTGGTGGTCCCCAGGCAGCGCTGCATGGTGGTGTCGATCTCGCGGGCGCGCGTCTCCTCGGCGCGCCTGGCCCACATGCGCAGCGGGTCGCGTGCGCGGCGCCACGCGACGAAGGTGGCCGCCGCCGCGAGCGCGAGGAACACATAGAAGTACAGGTTGAACCGGTCGGACCCGCGGGCCGGCGCCCTCGCCGCGTCGTCGCCGGAGGCCTTCTCGTCGTGGGCTTTTTTCTCTTCGCTCATGGCCTTTGTCGCGCGAGTCGTACAGCAACCGTGCGCCGAATGCCACGCCTGCGCAGCGTGGGCGTCACGCGAATTCGTGTCGTTCTGCGACGGGAGGCGCTTTACGTCGGCGAAAACGTGGTGGTAGGGTCCGAGCGCCTCAACGCGCCCGGGTGGTCGGTGTCGCGGGTGGGGCGGGTAACAAGACTGGCGAGCCTGTTCCGTCGGTGACCGACGCGGTGCTTTTTACCGCGCGTCGACCGGCGCCGAGTGGCACCGCCTACCGCACACGAGGAATCGGATGACGTTCACGGAAGCCGCAGAGGCTGTGCTCCGCAAGGCGGGCAAGGCCCTGTCTTACAAGAAGATCACGCAGCTCTCGATCGATCAGAACCTGCTCTCGCACATCGGCAAGACGCCCGAGGTGACGATGAGCACGCGCCTCGCTACGCTCACGAAGAAGGACTCCCCCGACCAGAACATCGTTCGGGTGCGGCCCGGGGTGTTCGGGCTTCGCGAGTGGGGCCCCAACGTGGCCGTCGACGCCGAGGTCGCCGACGACGACGCGGCCGAGGCGAAGCCCGCCGCGGCGCCCGCCGCCGAGGCCCCCAGGGCCCCGCAGAAGGCGCAGGGCAGTGCGCAGCAGCCCAAGGGGCGCGACGACCGCCGCAACGAGAAGCGCGGCGACAAGGGCGCGGACAAGCAGCCGGGCGACCGTCAGGGCGCCAAGGGCGGCGAGCGTCAGGGCGGCGAGCGTCAGGGCGGCGAGCGTCAGGGCGGCGAGCGTCAGGGCAACAAGCCGGGCGAGCGTCGCGGTG
>CAISKJ010001006.1 GCA_903885885.1 uncultured delta proteobacterium | reverse complement strand
GGCGGCGCGCGGGGGCGCGGGGGGGGCGGCGGGGGCTTCGTCTTCGCAGCCCGAGAGGGTGAGGCCGAGCGCGGTGAGCGCGGCCAGCGTGGTCGCGTAGCGGATCACGGTGCACCTCGCGGCGCGGGGGGTTGACCGGGGCGGGGCGGGGCGCCCGCGGGGCGCTGCACGCTGCGGAAGGTCGTCGCGAGCACCTGGGCGTCGAGCTTGATCTCGTGGCTGACGGGGTCTTCCGTCGGGTGGTCGAGGCGAATGTTCTCCATGTTGATCACGCGCGGGAGCTGCGAAACCGAGTGGAAGAACCGCGCGAGCGACAGGTAGCTGCCGCGCACCGAGAGCTGCACGGGGATGCGGGCGTAGTACTGCTCGATGCGCTCTTCGACGGGCTGAATGAGCGAGATCTGCAGGCCGCTGGCCTCGGCGAGGGCGTTCACGCTGCGCATGAAGCCGGGGATGTCGGGGGTCGTTGGGGAGCACCGACTGGAGCTGCTGCGCGCGCTGGCGGGCGCGGGCGAGCTCGGCGACGTCGGTGTTGTACCGCCGGAGGTTGCTCTCCGCGGTGTTGCGCGCGGCGGCGAGCTGCGTCTTCAGGGTCTCTTCGGTCGTGTGCTCTTCGCTCAGGGGCTCATAGAAGACGAAGTAGTACAGGGCCAGCACGGCGACGACGCCGACGACCCAGGCTGCTACGACCACGATGTTGAGGTTCAAGCCTCCGAGCACGTCCTTGGCGGACTTCTTCGCGGCTGCCATGTCAGTACCTCACGCGCCCGGAGATCGTGAACTTCTGCACCGCGAGTCGGGTCTCGACGTTGACCGCCGACTCGGTGCGCTCGAGCCGCACGTTCTGGAAGTAGAGGGACCACTGGAGTCGCGTCATGAACTCGCTCACGTCGTCGGCCGTGCGGCCCTCGCCGATGATCTTGACGACGCGGTTCTCCTCTCGAAACTCCGCGACCCACATGCGCTCGGGCTCCCACGCGACGTTCCACAGGGTGGTGCGGCAGGTGGTGCTCGTGCGGCACTGCTCGACGCGCTGCGGGTCGGCCGTGGGCGACCCCGCCGAGGTGAGCAGGTGAGAGATCTCGATGAGCATCGAGGTGGGGCCCGTGCGCGCGGCCTGGAGGGCCTCGATGGCCTCCTCGCGGCGTCGGATCTCCGCGAGCTCCTCGAGGATCTTGGTGTGGTCGGCGACGCGGGCCTTGATCGAATCGATCTCGGCCTGCGTGCGCTGGTTCTGACTCTTGAGCTCGTCGAGCGCCGACTGCTGCGTCGCGTGGAACAGAAAGAGCCCGCCGAGCAGCATCACGAGGGAGCCCGCGACGCCGATCACCAGGAGGTTCGAGACCCCCGGCGCCTGGCCGCGCGCCCTCCCCTTCTCGGACGGCAGGAGGTTGATCTTCAACATGGTGTCAAACCTTCTCCTTGTCCTTGCGCAACGAGAGCCCGATGGCGACGCACACCTGCGCGCGGTGGAGGTTCAGCATGTCGCCGTTGACCTCTTTGAGATCGACCGCGATGTCTTTAAACGGATCGAGGAGCTCCACCGGGGCCTTTGCCCTGCGCTCGATGGCCGCGCCCACCTCGGGGATGTTCGCCGTGCCGCCCGCCACGAACACCCGCCCGATCTCCTTCTCGCCGCTCGTGGCGAGGTAGAAATCGAGGGACCGCAGGATCTCTCCCGAGAGGCCTTCGACCACCTGCTTGATGATCTGCGGCACCTCGCTCGGCACCACCGAGCGGCCGTCGACCACGCCCCCGGCGATGCCGGTCTTGTAGGTCTCGGCCTCGTCCCACGAGATGCCCAGGCGCTTCTGGATCTCTTCGGTGATCGCGTTGCCGCCGTTGATGATGTTGCGCGTAAACGACGGGATACCCTGCGACAGGATGTTGATCGTCGTGAGCGACGCGCCGATGTTGATGAGCGCCACGGTGCCGTCTTTGGGCAGCCCGTAGTTGGCCTCGAAGGCGTTCTGCACCGAGAACGCGTCGACGTCGATCACCATGGGCTTGAGCTTGGCGTCGCGGGCGATCTGCGCGGCGTCGTTGACGTCTTCCTTCTTGGCCGCGACGAGCAGCACGTCCATCTGGCCCTGCTCGGGGCGCTTGCGGAGCACGTCGTAGTCGATCTGCACGTCCTTGATGTCGTACGGGATCTGCTGCTCGGCCTCCCAGTCGATCTGCTCGTCGAGCTCGGCGCTGGTCATCAACGGCAGGGCCATCTTCTTGATGATCACCGCGTGACCGGACACCGCCAGCGCCACCTCGCGGCGCTTGATCTTGAGCTGGTTGTAGAGCTGGTTGAGCCCCTCGACGATGGCGGGCGCGTTCTGCACGTGGCCGTCGACGATCGTCTGCGGCGGCAGCGCGTAGTAGCCAAACTTCACCAGCGTGCGCTTGCCGCGGATGTCTTTCAACTGGCAGAGCTTGATCGAGCTCGACCCGATGTCGACACCTACCAGGTAGTTGCCTTCGGCCATGCCGACTCCGTGAGGGAAACGTTGCGTGAGACGGTCGAGCTTTAGATTGAACACCGGCTTCGGCCCTGCGGTCAAAAAACAATGCACCTGTGCAGGAAACCGGGTGCGTTCTTCCGAATCTCGGTCACCGCGCCGTAACTTGTGCTTCGAGCGCCCGGTCGACGGCGAGGAAGGTGCCGCGCGGCGAGGCGGGCACCTCGTGCCACCCCGAGGCCGTAGAGAGCGCGTCGCCCGCGATGAGCACGTAGCGCAGCGACTCGTGGTCGACGCGGCGGGGCTCGCGGCCCGCGATCTCGGGGGCCTTGCGGCACACGGGGCAGTCGCGCAGGCCGTTGCGGCGCGTCCACGACATGGGGGCGCCGCGGCGCAGGGCCACCAGGGTGCGCCCGTTGGTGACCAGGAGGTTGAGCCCGCCGTCGGGGCCGCACACGCGGTCGACCACGTCGGCGGCCTCGCCGAGGGCGGCCATGATGCCCGCGCGGTCGAGGTCGGGGTCGTCGAGGTGGCCCGTGCGGTACACCGCCGCGAGAAACAGATAGAAGAGCACCTCGCTGTCGGTGTCGCCGCGGATGCCGCGCGCGAGGTGCTCGGGGATCTCGTCGCGGAGGGCGCGGCGCGCTTCGGCGAAGCGCGGGAGCGTGCCCGCGTGGGCGAAGAGCCACTGGTGGTGGCGGAAGGGGTGCGTGTTGTCGAGGGAGCGCGCCCCCACCGTGGCCGCGCGAACGTGGGCGAGCATGCAGCCCGTGCGGAGGTCGCGCACCACGTCGAGGAGCTTCACGGGCTCGCGCGGGTCGGTGGGGCGCTTGCGCATGAGCACCTCGCCGAACTGGTAGCTCCCGACGCCCCAGCCGTCGACGCGCTCGGCGCCGAAGTCGATCGCGTCGTGCTCGCTCGTGAGCGCGCATTGGATCCGGTCGGTCTGGTTGGCGAAGTATCCGATCATGCGGGTCATGGCGTGCCCTGCCTCGTGCGCGAAGGTGCGCATCGGTATCAATGACAGATCGGCGCCAGAAGCAAATCGCGGGTCGCGAATCGGGCGCCCGACGCGCTCACGCGACGGGTTCGTCGTCGTCGTCGGTGACCTCGCCGGAGGCGCCGCGCTCCTCGGCGAGCTTGCGGTAGATGGTGCGCGTGGCGATGCCCAACAGCTGCGCGGTGAGGCGCTTGTCGCCCTGCGTGGCGCGCAGCGTCTCGCGGATCACGGTGCGCTCGATCTCCTCGAGGGGCGTGCCGATGCTCACCACGATCTCGCTGCGGGCGCGCTCGTTCTCGACGATCTGCCGCGGCAGGTCGGCGAGGTCGATGACGTTGGAGCGCGAGAGCACCACGGCGCGCTCGAGGGTGTTCTCGAGCTCGCGCACGTTGCCCGGCCACGCGTAGTGGGCGAGCTTCTCGATGGCCGCGGGGCTCACCGTGAAGGGGCCCTTGTTGTTGCGCTGGCCGAACACCTTCACGAAGTGCTCGACGAGCAGGGGCACGTCGCCGGGCCGCGAGCGCAGCGGCGGCGCCGTGATCGCGATCACGTTGAGGCGATAGTAGAGGTCTTCGCGGAAGCGCCCGGCGGCCACCTCGGCGGCGAGGTCGCGGTTGGTGGCGGCCACGATGCGCACGTCGGCGCGCTGCGTGCGACCGCCCACGGGCTCGTACTCGCCCTCTTGCAGCACGCGCAGGAGCTTCACCTGCACCGAGGCCGACAGCTCGCCGATCTCGTCGAGGAAGAGCGTGCCCCCCTTCGCCTGCGCGAAGCGGCCCTCGCGCTTGGCCACCGCGCCCGTGAAGGCCCCGCGCTCGTGGCCGAAGAGCTCGGCCTCGAGGATGCTCTCGGGGATGGCCGCGCAGTTGACCCCCACGAAGGGCCCCGCGGCGCGCTGTGACTTCGTGTGCACGTAGCGGGCGAGGAGCTCCTTGCCCGTGCCCGACTCGCCGAGGATGAGCACCGTGGCCACCGACGGCGCGGCCTGCGCGGCCACCTCCAACACCTGCCGCAGGGCGGGGCTGTTGCCGATGATCTCGCGCTTGCGAAGCTGCGAGATCTCTTCGCGCAGCGTGCGGTTCTCGGCGACGAGGGAGCTCTTCTCCATCGCCTTGGCCACCGTCTTGAGAATTTGCATGCGCTTGAGGGGCTTCTCGACGAAGTCGTAGGCCCCCGCGCGCATCGCCTCGACGGCCGTCTCGACGGTGCCGTAGGCCGTCATCAAGATCACCTCGGTCTCGGGTGACACCGTCTTGATGGCCTTCAACAGGTCGATGCCCGACAGCCCTGGCATCATGAGGTCGGTGAGTACGATGTGCGCCCGCTGCTTGCGCAGCACCTCGAGCGCCACGCGCGCGTCGGGCGCCGTGAGCACCTTGTAGTCTTCTTTGGAGAGCAATCGCTCGAGCGACTCGAGGTTCGAGCGGTCGTCTTCCACCACAAGCAGGGTCGTCTCGGCGGGCGTCACGTTGGCGTGAGTGTACCAACGCCGCGCACGCCGCGGGGCATTCCCTGGCCCGCGCGAGGGGCAATGTCTGGTAGAGGTGCGCGCGATGGAAGCCCCCGTGCTCTACGAAGACCGTGATGTGCTCGCCGTGGCCAAGCCCGCGGGCGTGGTGGTGATCCCCGCGCGCAACGAGGAGGCCGCCCTCTCGCTGCGCCACCGCCTCGAGGCCTCGCGCAAGGAGCCCCTCTGGGTGGTGCACCGCATCGACCGCGACACGTCGGGCGTGGTGCTCTTCGCGCGCAACGCCGAGGCCCACCGCGCCCTCTCGCTCGCGTTCGAACAGCGCCTCGTCGAGAAGACGTACCTCGCCCTCACGCGCGGCGCCCTCACGCCCCGCGAGGGCACCATTACGCTCGCGCTCCACACCGCGCGCAAGGGCAAGATGCGCCCGGCCTTTCCCGGCGAGGTGGGCTCCCTCGAGGCCTCGACGGGGTACCGCACCCTCGACGTGTGGAGCACCGCGGCGGCCGCCGTGGCCCTCGTGTCGCTCACGCCCAAGACGGGTCGCCAGCACCAGCTCCGCGTGCACCTGCGCGCGATGGAGACGCCCCTCCTCGTCGACCCGCTGTACGCCCGCAACGACCGCATCGACGCGCGCGCGCTGGGCCTCGACGACGACGCGGCCCTCGGGCGCCTCACGCTCCACGCGGCGGCGCTCGAGGTTCCGCGGCCCGACGGGAGCGGCAGGCTGCGCGTCGAGGCGCCCCTCGCCGACGACCTCGCGGCCTTCGTCGCGGCGCTCACGAAGGCCCGCGCCGCGGCTACGTGAAGCGCTCGAGCGTGGCGCGGAGCTGTTCGAAGTCTACGGGCTTCACCAGGTGCGCGAGAAAGCCCGCCGCGGCCGCGCGCGCGCGGTCGAGGTCTTGCCCGTAGCCCGTGAGCGCCACGAGGCGCGCGCGGCGGTGCTGCGGGTGCGACGCGATGCGACGCGCGAGCTCGTAGCCGTCCATCACCGGGAGCCCGAGGTCGAGCACGGCCACGTCGGGGTCGAAGCCCTCGGCCTCGCGCAGCGCCGAGGGGCCGTCGTGGGCCACGCGCGCGGTGTAGCCCCACTGGGCGAGGGCCTCGGCGAGCAGCACGGCGGCGTCTTCGTTGTCGTCGACGACGAGCACCCGCGGGCGCGCGTCGGCGGGAATGGGCACCGGCGCGAGGGGGCGCGCGTGCGAGGGCGCGTCGCGCTGCTCGGGCGGCGCCTCGCGCGGCAGGCGCACGGTGAACTCGGCGCCCGTGCCGCGGCCCTCGCTCGCGGCCGACACGGTGCCGCCGTGCAGCTCCACGAGGCTGCGCACGATGGCGAGCCCGAGGCCGAGGCCGCCCTGCGCGCGGTCGAGGGCCTGGCGCTCCTGCGCGAAGAGGTCGAACACGCGGGGGAGCATCTCGCGCTCGATGCCGACGCCGGTGTCGCGCACGGTCACCGTCACGTGGCCGCCCTCGACGCGCGCGCTCACCGTGATGCGCCCGCCGGGGCCGGTGTACCGCGCCGCGTTGGTGAGCAGGTTCGCGAGCACCTGCGCGAGGCGACCGGGGTCGGCGTCGACGGCGAGGCCCTCGCGCGCGACGTCGACCACCAGCTCGTGGCGGTGCAGCTCGAGCAGGGGCGCGGACCGCGCGATGGCCTGGGAGAGCACCTCGGCCACCTCGACGCGCGCGCGCTTGAGCTGCACCTTGCCCTGCGTGATGCGCGACACGTCGAGCAGGTCGTCGACGAGTCCCACGAGGTGCTTCACCTGCCGCTCGATGATGGCCCGCTCGCGCGACGCCCCCTCGACGCCGCGCAGGCGCATGAGCTGCAGCGCCGTGAGAATGGGCGCCAGCGGGTTGCGGAGCTCGTGGCCCAGCAGGGCGAGAAACTCGTCCTTCGCGCGGTTGGCGAGCTCGGCCTCGCGGCGCGCCCGCGCCACCTCGACGCGCAT
>CAISKJ010001005.1 GCA_903885885.1 uncultured delta proteobacterium | reverse complement strand
CTGCTTCGACCACGACGCCGCCGTGGCGCCCTGCGTCGGCGCGGCCTTGCTGGCCCCGATGCGCGGGTGCGCCCGAAAGGCCTCGAGCCAGTCGTGCTCCGTCGCCTCGGCCCACACCGCCTCGGCCGCCGCATACACCGCGCGCTCGTCGCCGAAGGGCCTGCGCGCGAGCATGCCCTGCACCCACGCCTGCGCGCCGCAGCAGGCCTTGAGGGCCTCTGCGGCCTGCTCGCGCGGCAGCCCGTCGAGCCGCTGTACACCCTGCGCGCGCCGCGCCGCGAGGTCGAGAACGTCGTTCGAATCCATGCTCGTTGATCCTTCAGGTGCGCGTAACCCAGCGACCCGCGGGCGAGGCGGCGAAGGCCGCGCCGTCGTACACGCGCTCGCCGCGGAGGTAGGTCGCGCGCACCACGCCGCGCAGGGTGCGACCCTCGTAGGGCGTGAGCTTGTTGCGATGATGTACGAAGGGGGCCTCGACGGTGAAGGTGGCGTCGGCGTCGAGAAACACCAGGTCGGCGTCGCGCCCCGCGGCGATGGACCCTTTGGTCGCGTGGAGGCCCGCGTGGCGCGCGGGCGCTTCGCACATCCACCGGGCCATGCGGTCGAGCCCGTGGCCGCGCGCGTGCGCCTCGGTCCACACGGCCGAGAAGCTGAACTGGAGCCCCGCGATGCCGCCCCAGGCGCTCATGAAGTCGCCCGCGTCGAGGCGCTTGAGGTCGGGCGTGCAGGGCGAGTGGTCGCTCACCACCATGGTGATGAGACCGTCTTCGAGGGCGGCCCAGAGGCGCTCGCGGTTGTCGCGCTCGCGAATGGGCGGCGCGCACTTGTACCAGGTGGCCCCGTCGGGCACCTCTTCGGCGTCGAAGTGGAGGTAGTGCGGCGCCGTCTCGGCCGTGAGGGGAATGCCCTCGTCACGGGCGCGCGCCAGCGTCTCGAGCGCGCCCGACGACGAGAGGTGCACGATGTGGGTGGGCGTGCGGGCCTCTTTGCACAGCGCATAGAGCAGGTCGATGGCCTGGTCTTCGGCGGCGCGGGGGCGCGAGCGCACATAGTTTCGGTACACGCGCGGATCGGGCGGCGGCACCTCGTCGCGCAGCGCGCGCTCGGCCTCTTCGATGGGGCCCGGCAGCTCGGCGTGCACCATGAAGGTCGCCTCGGTGCCATGAAGCTGCGCGAGGGCCGCGCGCACGTCGTCGGCCTTCACGTAGGGAAACTCATCGACCCCAGAGGGCACCAGAAAACACTTAAACCCCAGCGCGCCCTGCGCGAGGATCTTCGCGAGGCCCTTCGCGTCGCCGCGCGTGTTCTCGGGAATGGCGCCGCCCCACAGGCCCACGTCGACCTGCACGCGCCCCTCGAAGGTCTCTCGCTTGAGGGCCACGCCCTTCGCGCTCGTGGCAGGCGGAACGCTGTTGAGGGGCATGTCGACCACGGTGGTGATGCCCCCCGCGGCGGCGGCGCGCGTGGCCGACTCGAAGCCCTCCCACTCGGTGCGGCCGGGCTCGTTGATGTGCACGTGCGTGTCGACCACGCCGGGCATGATGGCGCAGTGACCCGCATCGATGACCGGCGCCCCCGTGGGCACATCGTCGTAGTGGCCGACGCGCGCGATGCGACCGTTGCGAACGTGCACGGTGGCGGCGCGAACGCCCTCGGGGGTCACCACGCGCTGGCTGCGAAAGATCTGTTCGGATACGGTTGTCATGTCAGTCGTCCCGCGCTGGTCGACGTCGCTTGTTGCCTGTTGCCGCGGGTTGAAATCCACGGCAACGTAGGTGAAGCCCGTTTCACGGGCTGCTCGATTGAAGAGCCCGCCTTGTGCGGGCTTTACCCTTGTTGCCGTGGGTTTCAACCCGCGGCGACAGGCGGCAACCCTCGCTCAATCCTCCTTGGCGCCCTGATCGATCCAGGCGCCGATGCGGTCGCGCTCGGCGTCGGTGATGTTGGTCTGATTGGCGAGGGGCATGTTGCGGAGCACCACGGCGCGGAGCTTCACGCGCTCCTTCCATCGCACCACGTCGTCGTACTCTTCGAGCACGACGCCGTTGGGGGGCGTGTGCCACACGGCGTCGGTGGGGTAGCGCGAGTGACACCGCTGACAGCGCTGGCGAAAGATGGGCTCGACGTCGTCCCAGGTGAGGGCCGGGGCGCCGCCGGCGGCGCGGCGCGCGCGGCCGAAGCCCTGCGGGTGTGCGAAGAAGCCCAGCATGGCGACGCAGGTCGCGAAGAACACCAACGTCGCGTGAAAGAGCCACTTCCGGTAGGTGAACCGGATGTTCATGAGGTGGCGAATCGCGGCGCTGCCCAGCGTGAGCACCAGCAGAATGAGCCAGTTGAGGGCGTGCCCGAAGGTGGTGGGAAAGTGGTTGCTCAGCATGATGAAGAGCAACGGAAACGTGAGGTAGTTGTTGTGAATCGAGCGCTGCTTGGCCTGATACCCGATGGCCGGGTCTTGCGGGCGGTTGGCCTCCGTGGCGGCCACGAGCTCGCGCTGCGACGGCATGATCACCATCCACACGTTGCCCGTCATGATGGTGCCGATCATCACGCCGACGTGCATGTAGGCCGCGCGGCCCGAGAGCCAGTGAAACTGCACCCAGGAGAGCGCCAGCACGCTGAGCACCGAGAGGGCGAAGGCGAGCTGCGGGCGCTTGCCGATGGCCGAGCGCCAGAGGGTGTCGTAGGCGGCCCACGCGGCCACGAGGGTGCCCACGCCGAGGAGCACGGCCTTGCCCGATGAGATGCGCGACACCGTCGGGTCGGTCATGAGCGAGGCGCCGCCCATGTAATAAACCAGAATGAGCAGCGCGATGCCGCTGAGCCAGGTGATGCCGTTCTGCCACTTGAACCAGTGGAGGGTCTGCGGCATCTGCCCGGGGCCCAGGTGCTTCTTCTCGACCTGGTAGAAGCCCCCCGAGTGGACCATCCAGATCTCTCCGATGAGGCCCTCCTTGGGGTTCTCGGGGAGCACCAGGTTGCGGTCGAGCCAGTTGAAGAGCATCGAGTTCCCGATCCACATGATGCCGGCGATCAGGTGGACCCACCGGGTGACCATGTGGAGGAGCTCGCTGAGGTTGGACCACATGGCGCGGACGATATCCAAACGTCGCCCCGAAAGCGACGCCCCGCGTGCGCGCTGCCCTACACCGGGCGGGTGCGCACCGAGAGGTCGAAGCGCGCGCGGTTTCCGTTGCCGCCGTCGCGCACGTACACGATGTACCAGCCGGGCTGCAGCAGGCGCGAGAGGGTCTCGCGGGGGAGCGTTCCGCGCGTCGCGGCGATGACCTCGCCGCGGATGTCGCGCAGCTCGAGGTCGAGGTCGCTGTGGTCGGTCGGCGTCCCGCTGCCCTGGATGCGCAGCTCGAGGTTGAGCCACGCGCGCGTCGTCACCTGCACGCGGTAGACGCGCAGCGCGTCGAAGCCGTTCTCGGGGCGCCGCGACCCGCCGCTGGGGGCCGGGTCGGTGAGCCCGTCGACCTTGTCGGTGACCGTGCTCGGGAGCGCGAGGTCGAGGGGCCAGCGCGCGTCGGCCGTGCGCGCCATGAGGGCGCCGGGCTCGTGCGTGGCCGTGAGCATCTGCGAGAGCGCCTCGGGCGTGAGCAGCGCCTCGCGCGGGGCCTCGCCGGCGGGCGTCTGCCGCGTCGTCACGTGCTCGAGAAACGACGTGAGGCAGGGGAACGCGCCGGGCACGCGGTTCATCGCGATCATCGCGCGGAGGATGCCTTCGGGCCCCAGCGCGACGCCGTCGCGGTCGCGGTCTTCGTAGCCCGGCGCGCCGTCGGTGAGGTCCCACAGAATGTCGGACACGCTGTTCTCGGCGCCGTTGCCGCGGGGGCCGTCGGAGTGCTCGAGGTCGTGGTCGACGCGCAAACTCCCGCCGGGCTCGAGGCCGATGGTGTCTTGATACCGCGGGTCGTGGCGCACAGCCGACGAGAACCACGTCGCGCGGCCCTCCTCCCACGCGAGGCCCGGGTCGATGAGCACGTGCGACGGGTGCGTGCCCCCGGGCGACGAGTTGGTGCTCAACCGATCCATCACGAAGTGACCCACCTCGTGCAGCACGATCCCCTCGTCGTGCTCGTCGGTGTCGGTGCTGCTCTGCCTCCCCCGCTCGCCGCCCAGGAGCTCGAGCATGTAGCGCCCCGAGTGGGCGGGGCGCTCGCCGCGGTAGTAGCTCCACTCGGTAGTGATGCCGCGGCCCCAGTAGACCACCAGCTCGGGGAGCGTCTGCCCCGTCCACGCGCGCACGGCCTCGAGGCCCCGCAGAACCGTGTCGGTGATGTGCAGCGCGCCCGCGAAGCCGCTCGCGTCGGCGTCGCGCGCCACCACGTCGAGGGGCGCCTCGGCGGCCCCCAGGGGCACGCGCAGCTCGTGGACGCGGCGCAGGTCTTGATCGGGCGAACACGCGGTGGCAAAGCCGTCGTGGTGCACGCGCGCCTGCACCGCGAGGGCCGTCGCGGCGCCAGGTACGGTGCACGCGAAGGCGCCCAGCGCGTCGGTGGCGCACTCGCTGAGCGGGCGCCCCTGCGCGTCGACGGCCGCGAGCGTGATGAAGCGCGCGGGGCGCAGCTCGCCCTCGCGCGAGGCGCCCTGCTGCGTGGGGCGCCGGGCCTCGAAGCGCACCGTGCCGCGCACCGCGCGCGGAGGCCCGACGGGCGGAACCGTGACGGGTACGAGGGAGGCGCGCGCGGTGGTGGTGCACGCGGCGAGCAGCGAGAGCGCGGCGAGGGTGCGAAGGTGCATCGTGGGAGG
>CAISKJ010001004.1 GCA_903885885.1 uncultured delta proteobacterium | reverse complement strand
CGCGCTGCGAAGAAGACCTCGCGATCACCTTCGAAGGCCTCGCCCGCGCGCGCCTCGGCACCCGCGTGGTGACCTACCACGGCCTGCGCGGCGACCTCCCCGAGAGCTACGAGCGCTTTACCTGCGAGTCGTGCGGCACCGACGTGCTCGAGCTCTGGGTGAAGGTGCGGGCGTAGCCTCGCGACGGGTTGTTGTGAGCCCGCCGCGGCGCGTGGTAGCGCACGCACCGCCATGTTGATGCGAGGGAGCGATCGTCGCGCGGTCCGTCACGTTGGGCTCGCTGCGTGGGCGCTCGTCGCGCTCGCGTCGTGCGCAGATCCGCACGGCCCCGAGGAGCCGCTCGACGCGAAGGCCGACGCCCCCGACGCCATCGAAGACAGCGCCGAGGCCGCCGTCGACGCTACGCCTGACGTCACGGTCGACGCTTCGCCTGACGTCACGGTCGACGCTGCGCCTGACGTCACCGTCGACGCTGTGACCGACGTCACCGTCGATGCTACGCCCGATGTGGCGGTGGACGCGCCGCTCGACGCGCGCGACGCGGCGATCGACGCTGCGCCCGACGTGGCTGTCGACGTGCGCGACGCTGCGCCCGACGTTGCCGTCGACGTGCGCGATGCGGCCGCCGATGCGCCCGTCGATGTCGCTCCCGACGTGCGCGACGCAGCCGCCGACGTGGCGCCCGATGTTGTCGTCGATGCGGGACCTCCGCTCGGCGGCTGCGTCTCGGGCGCGACGGGCACCCACGTCGCGCGCTTTCGATGGACGGGGTCGGGCTCCCGCTCGCGCGCCACAGGGAGCTACGAGGCCAACACGCTGCCCGACCGCGCGCGCTGGCGCGTCACCGCGAACAGCCGCTCCATCGGCTACACGCCCGTGTTCGACGACGTGTTCCTCGGCGTCGGCGGCCTCGACCTGTCGGGCACCGTGTTCATCGATGTGGAGCTCAGCACCGCGGGGCTCGCGCGCCTCTCGAACGTCACCATCGCGGTGTTCGGGCGCAGCTTCAACACCACCGCGAGCGGCTCGTACGCGTGGCAGACCTTCGACGGAACGGGCGCCGCCCCGTCGGGGCTCGTCGCCAACAGCGCGCCCTACCAGTGGTATCGCGCCGACGCCACGCGCGCCTTCGCGCCGGGCAACGGAAGCGTGCTCCTGCGCATTACGCCGGGGCCGCCGTCGGGGTCGCTGATCGTGAATCGGGTCGAGATCTGCTTCGACGCGCGCTGACTCAGCCCCGGCGCGTGGAGAGGGCTGCCGGGAGCGGGCTCACGCGCACCACGTCGCCCTCGAGCTGCGGCTCGGGGTGCGGCGGCGGAGGCGCGACCGCGCGCGGAGCGCCGGGGTTGCGCGGGAGCGGCGCGGTGTTGGGTGTTGTCGTCGCGGGCGGCCGAACGCGCGTGGGATGCCGCGCGGGGTGCGGCGGGGTCGGCGGTTCGGGCGTGGTCGCGATGGGAGCGCCGCCGAGCACCATGGGCGGCTCTTGCGGGGGCAGGACCTGCGTCGGAGGTGTCACCTGGACGGGCGTCACAGCGCCCGCCGTGGGCATGTCGGGCGGCGACGCCGGGGTGGTGCGCGCGTGCTTCGCCACGCCGAGGGCCACGCCGATCTCGTGGAGGGCCTGCGCCACGTGGCCGCCGCGCGCCTGCGCGAGCCCCTCGGCGCCATGCGTGGAGAGCTCGTCGGCGCGCGTGTCGCCGCACACCGGCGCATTGCACGCCGGCAGCGCGGCGCCGGCGGCGAGCACCATCGCGAGGGAGGGGAAGCGCCCCTCGCACACTGCGGCCTGCGGGGCGCGGAGCGGAGCGCGCGGGGGAGAGGCGAGGGTGCGGGGGGCGGGGCGGGGGGGCTTCATGGTGTCTCCTCTGCGGCGTCAACACGGCGGAGTGGGCGCGCGTTGGGCGTCCCGTCGACGGGCGATGCTCTCATGGCGGCGGCGACCCTCGACGACGCCCCCGCGTGAAAACACACCTTGACGGCGGGCCGCGCGGGGTGGCCAAACCCCCGCCGTGAGTGAGGCCCCGACGACCCGCACGTTCCTCGCGCTGCCGCGCGTGTACTGGATCCTGTGGGTCGGGCAGTTCATCAACCGCCTCGGCGGCTTCGTGCTCACGTTTCTTCCGCTGTTTCTTACCGAAGCGCTTCATTACTCGGGCGCCCACGCGGGCCGTGTGCTCGCGCTCTACGGCCTCGGCGGCCTCTTCGGCGCCTCGCTCGGCGGCTGGGCGAGCGACCGCTTCGGGCGTCGTCGCACGATCCTCTCGCTGCTGGTGTTCAGCGCGGTGGTGCTGCTGTGCTTCGGCGTTGCGCCCGCGGGTCCGCTGCTCGCGCTCGCGGCACTCGCGCATGGGGTGAGCAACGGCTACGGCCCGGCCCTCATGGCCGCCGTGGGCGACGTGGTTCCCACCCGCGATCGCGCGCGGGCCTTCGGGTACCTCTACTGGGCCGTGAACCTCGGCTTCACCCTCGCGGCCGTCGCGGGCGGGGCGCTCAGCCGTCACGGCTTCGTGTGGCTCTTCGTGGGCGACGCGCTCACCACGCTGGTGTTCGCAGCCATCGTGTACGCGTGGGTGCCCGAGACGCGGCCGCCCGACGCCGAGGCCGTCGAGAAGCCACGGTTTTCGAGCCTCCCGCGCGTGCTCGTCGACCCGCGCCTGGCCGGCTTCGCCGTGGCGCAGACCCTCGCCGTGTTTGTGTTCCTGCAGGTCTTCGTGACCCTGCCGTTGCAGGAGCGCGCGCGCGGGGTGTCGGTGCGCGCCGTGGGGCTCATCGCGGCCCTCAACGGCGTGGTGATCGTGGTCATCCAGCCGCTGTTCATCCGGTACACGAAGGGGCAGCCCGCGTGGCGGCTCCTCACGGCGGCCTCGTCGCTGGTCGCGCTCGGCGCCCTCGTCGCCGCGCGCGCGTCGACGGTCGAAGCCTTCGCGCTGTGCATGGTGACCACGTCGCTGGGCGAGGTGGCCTTCTCGGGCGCGGCGCCCTCCTACGTAGCCCACGTGGCCCCCGCCGACCGCAAGGGAACCTGGCAGGGGGCCTACTCCCTCTGCTGGGCCGCCGCCTCGCTCGCGGGGCCCCTCGTGGGGCCGTGGGCGCAGCAGCGGTACGGGGCGCCCGCCATGTGGACGAGCGGCGCGGCCCTGTGCGCCCTCGCGGCGCTCTTGCATGCCACGGCCACGCGGCGGGCCGAGCGGCGCGCGCATTCCGCACACGCGCGTTGACTCCGAGGGTCGATGGCACCCACGATCGCGTGCGCTCCCGAACCTCCACGCGAAGCCTCCAACCGACAATGCATCTGTCTGCTCCCCGAGGCGCGCGCGTCGACGCGCTCCGCGCCCTCATGGGCACGCCCGACCGGCGCGTGCGCCACCTCGCGCTCGGCATCCGTTCGACGGCGCACCGGCACTTCGACCTGCACGTGCTCCCGCTCGTGCGCGCGCACTGGCCCGCGGTGGAGGGCACGGCGTTCTACGACAAGCTCCGCATCGGCGCGTGCGACCTCTACGCGTCGGGGCCGTACACCGCGCTCTTCTGCGCCCCCGAGCGGCCGCTGCTGGTGCGCGTGGTCACCGACGCGGGCAACCGCCTCCCGCTGCCCTTGCCCGCGCTGGCGCTCCTCGGCCGCGGCGCGATGGAGCTCATGGGTCGCTTCGCCTACGCCGACCCGCACCGACGCATCGCGCTCGTGTCGGCCTTCATCGTGGTTGTAGACCACGCGCTCGACCACTGCATGCCCGACGCGCCCGCCCTCCGCGGCCCGCGGCTGGAGGCCGTGATCGACGGGAGCGCCGCGCCCGACAGCCCCGTGCTCTCGCTCGTGCGCGCCCTCTCGGTCGCCATGGGTGACGGCCTCGAGGGCGCCGACCGCGCGGCCTTCGAAGCGGCCATGGCGCGCGTGGCGCTCTGGATCCGCGCCGAGGTGAGCGCCATGCTCGGCGAGCCCGACCCGCGAGGCCTCGGGCACCGCCTCGCGGGCGTCGAGGGCACCATCGACGGGCTCTTGTTTCCGGTGGTTCGCTACGCGGGCGAGGGGGCTCGGGCGTGGATGTACGACGTGTCGATGTTCGTGCAGCTCATGGACGACTGGATCGACGTCGAAGCCGACGCCCGCTCCGACCGACCGACGCCGATGGTCACCGGCGAGTGGACCTTCGCCGACGTCGAGGCCTCGTGGCGCCGCACGGTCGCGGGCATCGAGGCGCTCGTGCGCGCCGCGGGCCTCACGTCGCCGCGGTACGTGCGCTTCGCCCGTGAAGCGTACGTGCTGATGATGTACGACGTGCTCGAGGCCATGGCCGAGAGACCCGACGCGTGAGCACGCTCGACCCCGAAGGCCATCACCGCGTGCCACCGCGCAGCCTCGCGCCGGTGTTTCTCGTGATGGGCAAAGGCGGCGTGGGCAAGACCACGGTGGCCGCGAGCCTCGCGGTGCTCGACGCCGAGACGCACGGCCTCGCGGTGCTCGTCGAGTTCGGCGACGGCGCGTCGGGCCGCCGGGCGCTCACCGGCGCGCACCGCAACGTGGAGCACGTCATCATTCGCCCCGACGAGGCGCTGCAGCGCGGCGCCGCTCCGCTCTTCGGCTCGGCGGTGGTGGCGAAGCTCGCGCTCGACAACTTCGCCATGCGCCCCCTGCTGCGCGCGGCCCCCGCGGTGCGCGAGCTCGCCATGCTCGAGGCCGTGCGCCAGGTGGCCGCCGAGCGCCCCGGCGTGCGCATCGTCGTCGACATGCCCGCGACGGGGCACGGCGTGGCGTGGCTCCGCGTGCCCCGGCAGGGGAGAGACTTTCTCGGCGCCGGGCCGCTCTTCGAAATGTGTGATCGTATCGGCCGCGAGCTGCTCTCGCCGGGCCGCGCCTCGATCGTGGTGGTGACGCTGCCGGAGCGCCTCGTGATCGAAGAGACGCTCGAGCTCTGCGACGCGCTCGCGCACGAGGTGGGCCTCCCCGCCGATCGCGTCGTGGTCAACCGCGTGCCGCTCCCGCTGCCGCCCGCGGCCCTGGCCGACGCCCGCGTGCTCGCCGCCGAGTCGGGGCCCCGGGGCGCCGCGGCGCGCTCCCTCGTCGAGGCCCTCACCGCGCGCGAGGCCGCGAGCGCCGAGGCCCGCGACGCGCTCGAGGCTCTGTCGCTCAAGCGGCACGCGATCTGGCGTCTCCCGCTGGCGCCCGTGGATCCGTCGGCGCACGACGTGGCCCGCTGGCTGCGCGCCGAGGGCGCGGCGTGAGCGGCGCGCGCAGGCCTCCCCGCGGCCCCTCGACGGAGCCCCTCGTCGTCGTGTGCGCGGGCGGCGGCGGCGTGGGCAAGACGACGACCTCGGCGGCGCTCGCCCTCTCGCTCGCGCGCAGCGGGCGCTCGACGCTCATCGTCACCATCGACCCCGCGCGAAGGCTCGCGGGCGCGATGGGCGTGCCCATCACCGACGCCGTGTCGCGCGTTCCGCTCGCTGCCGCGCGGGGCAACCTCTCGGCGCTCATGCCCGACCCGCGGCGCTCGCTGCGCACCTTCATCGAGCACCTCTTCGAAGAGGAGCCCGCGGGGCGCGCGCGGGTGCTCTCCAACCGCTTGTACGCAGGCCTCGCCGACGCGGCCGCGGGCGTGCACGAGCTCGTGGCGATGAACCTCGTCGCCCACGCCGCCGCGCGCGGCGAGTTCGAAGTGGTGGTGATCGACACGGCCCCGTCGCGCCACGCGATCGACTTCGTGACGTACCCCGAGCGCCTCGCCGCGCTGCTCAGCGGGCGCACCGTCACCTGGCTGTCGCACCTGGCCGCGCGGGCCACCGAGGGGGCCGCGGCGAAGCCCTCGGGGGGCCTGCTCGCGTGGGGCGCCAACCACGTCGAAGGCGTGATCGCGCGCGTCACGGGCCCGACCCTCGTGAGCGACACCGCGAGCCTCTTCGGCGACCTCGCCCTGGTGCGGGAGCGCTTCGTGTCGCTCACCGAGCGCGCGTCACGGCTCTTGCTCGGCGAGCGCGCGGCCTACGCGCTGGTGGCGGCGCCCACGGCGGCGGCGCGCGACGACGCGCTCTACCTCGCGAGTCGGTTGGAGGCCCTCGGGAGGGCTCCCCGCGCGATCGTGATGAACCGCGCCGACGCGCGGCCCGCGCCGTACCTCCGCGCGCTGCGCGAGGCGGGCGGCGTGCCCGACTCGGTGCTCGACGCGGTGAACCTCCTGGAGCACGAGAGCGCGAGCCGCACGGCCGCCGCCGACGCGCTCTGCGCCGAGCTCGCGCGTCGGCTCAAGAAGACGCCGCAGGTGCGGCTTCCGTACATCGAGGCGTCGAGCCCCGAGGCCACGGTGGCCGCGCTGTCGGAGGCGCTCGACGCGCACGTCGAGGCGCTCCTGCCTGCGGTGTGAGGGCGATCAGAGGGTGGGGGCGAGGGCGACGCCGCGGTAGTGCGTGTTCGTGGGCGCGGTCGAGACGACGGTGGCCGCGCCGGGCGTGGCGCCCGGGACGTCGCGGTAGATCACCACGCGCGAGGGCGTCTCGGCGGTGACGGCGGCGACGGCGACGTTGGCGCCCTCGGCCCACGCGGTGAGGCCGCGCACGCCGCTGGTGATGCCCGTGTTGAAGGTCGCGCCGAGCGTCCAGGTGCCGGCGACGAGCGTCCACCGTTGCACGCCGCCGCCCGATGCGACGGCGCGGTCGTCGGCCACGTAGGCCGTGTCGACGCCGGCCACCGCGGGGTCGCGGTCGAGCAGCGTGAAGCCGTAGGGCGACGGGCCCGAAGCGCTCGAAAAGCCCGGCAGCAGCGTGCCCGTCGCGGTGGCCGTCGGCGTGCCCGTGCCCGCGACGAAGAGGCCGTAGAAGTTGGTGGTCGACGAGGCGCCGTAGAGCTGGCCGCCGAAGATGTTCACCGAGCGCACGTTGGAGGGCGTCGCGATGATCGACACGGGCGCGCTCGCCCCGCCGCGCAGGGCGTACTGCACGCCGCCGAGGGCGCCCGAGGCCGCGGTGCCCGCGACCCAGAACGACTCGCCGTCGACGGTAACGGCGCCGCGCACGTTGTTGGCGCTGAACGTGCCACCGAGGGTGGTGCTCGTGTCGATGGAGCCGTCGGCCCCGACGCGCGCCACGACGCGCGGCACGACATCAGCCGCCGAGGTGGCGACGGTCGCGGTGCCCGGCACGGCGGCGTAGCCCGCGAGGGTGACGAAGCGCCCGTTGGCCGAACGCGTGAGCGAGCCCTCCGAGGTGGCAGTGCCCGACAGCGCGATGGGGCGGTTGGCGCCGCTCGCCGCGATGGGGAGGTTGATCGACGCGCCGAGCATGGCGCCGCCGTTGGAGGCGCGGCGCTCGATGAGGAGCGGCGTCGCGGAGTTGGTCAGCGCGGCGGTGCCATCGCCCACGCGCAGGAGCCACAGCTCGACGGAGGGGCCCGTGGGCACGTCGGCGGGGGGCGCGTCGACGGCGGCGTCGACGGGTGAGGCGTCGACCGCGGCGTCGAGGCGTGCGGCATCGGTGGCGACGTCGGCCGTCACAACGTCGGCGGTCGCAGCGTCGGTGGTCGCATCGACGCGCGCCGCGTCGGTGGCGACGTCGGCGGGCGCAACATCGACGGTGACATCGGCGCGCGCGGCGTCGACGGTGACGTCGGCGGGCGCGGTGTCGGTGGCGACGTCGACGGGGGTGACGTCGGCGGGCTCGGCATCGGCCGTGGCGTCGGCGGGCGTCACGTCGGCGGGCGTCACGTCGGCGGGCGTCACGTCGGCGGGTGCGGTATCGGGCGCCGCGTCGGCGGGCGTGGTGTCGGACGTGACATCGACGGCGACGTCGGGGGCGGCGTCGACTTCGGCGTCGTAGGGGCCGCCCCCGCCGCTGTTCGTGGGTTCGATGCACGCGGCCGTCATCGCGACGACCGCAAGTAATCCATGGAGACGACGCATCACGGGACCTCCCACCGCACGTGCGGTGCACTGCTTCGCGGCACAAGCACCACAGCGGGTGATGTCTCGTCAACCCCTTGCGCGCCGACGTAGCGCGGCGTCACACGCGTGTCACCGGAGGGGCGCGGCGGAGGGATCAGCGCCGATCGAAGGCGGCCTCGATGGCGTTGACCAGCGTGGAGAGCACCTTCACCCGGGCGAAGTACTTGTTGTTGGCCGCGACGAGGGTCCACGGCGCGAAGGCGGTGCTCGTTCGGTCGATCATGTCGCAGACGGCGGCCTCGTAGGCGTCCCACTTGTCGCGGTTGCGCCAGTCTTCGGGGGTGATCTTGAAGCGCTTGAAGGCCGTGAGCTCGCGGCGCTTGAAGCGCCGAAGCTGCTCGTCGGCGTCGATGGCGAGCCAGAACTTGGTCACGACCACGCCGTGGTCGACGAGCTGCCGTTCGAAGTCGTTGATCTCGCTGTAGGCGCGCATCCAGTCGCCCTCGCGGCAGAACGCTTCGACGCGTTCGACGAGCACGCGGCCGTACCAGCTCCGGTCGAAGAGGGCGAAGCGACCGGCCCGCGGGACGTGGCGCCAGAAGCGCCAGAGGTAGGGCTGCGCGCGCTCCTCCTCGGTGGGCGCACCGACGGCGATGCCGTGGTAGAGCCGCGCATCGAGCGCCCCCGTGACGCGGCGAATGGCGCCGCCCT
>CAISKJ010001003.1 GCA_903885885.1 uncultured delta proteobacterium | reverse complement strand
CTACGGTGGCGTCTCGCTCGCGACGCTGCCGCGCTTGCCGCGCCTGACGAAGCTGAGCGCGGAGGCCTCGGCGATGCCCGACGATCTCGGCACGCGTGTGCCCCGGCTCGCGGAGGCGACCTTCGTCCCGCGCGCGCGCCACGCGTCGGCGTATCGCGGGCTTCGCTGCCTCGCGGAGGTGACCGTCGAGACGGGCTGCGGGATCGATCTCGCAGCGCTCGTCCATCTGCCTGCGCTGCGCCGCCTGCGCGTGGTCGACGGGCCCGGGCGCCAGGTCCCGGCGCTCGCGGGCCTCGGCGAGCTTCGCGAGCTTCGCGAGCTCGAGTTGTTGTACTCGTCCGTCGCGTCGCTCCCGTGGCTCGCGGAGCTGACGAAGCTCGAGGAGCTGAGCCTGTTCTGCTGCGCGCACGTCGTCGATCTGACGCCGTTGCGAGGGCTGGCGCGCCTGCGGTCGCTCGATCTGACCTCGACCCCGGTGCACGACCTGTCGCCGCTCGCGGGCCTCGCGTCGCTGCGCTCGCTCAACCTGAGCAGCACGCGCGTGTCTGATCTGTCGCCACTCGCGGCGCTCGACTCCCTTACCGCCTGCGAGACGCCGATCCGCGATCTCGCACCGCTCGCATCGCACACGGAGCTGACCCAACTCGATCTCCGCGGCACGGACGTCATCGACGTTCGACCGCTGCACGCGCTACGCCGCCTGGCGCGCGTGGACCTCGCGGAGACGTCCGTGTCGTTCACCGAGCTCGAAGCGCTCGCCGCGGCGTTACCCTCGGCGAAGATCGAGGGCCCACAGCGGCCGCTGGCCCACTTTCCGGGCGAGTTCGAGGCGTCGTCCTACGAGGTGGTGAAGTCGTTGTTCGACGCGGGCCGGATCCTGCGCAGCGGGGACGAAATGCGGATCTGCGAGAGCCTTGTCGGACGGCGCGCCGACTGCTCGTACGAGATCCAGGAGATGACGTTCGAGCCGGAGGCGAAGCTGTGGACGCTGTCGCTCGAGGCCGACGGGACCAAGAGCAAGTTCGAGCTGTGGGAGCCGCGCGACGTTCGCGTCGGCCCGAAGGAGTTCTGGATCGGTGGCGCGCGCGAGATACGGGGCGGCGGCGAGCGCTTCGCGGTGAACGCGCGGACGGCCTTTCGGCTGGCCTGAGATTCACGACGGCCATCTCGCGCAGCGCTCCGATCTACCATCGCCCCGTGCGGTCTCGACGCATCTCGCGGACAGGGCCTCCAATCGCCCACATCGTCAAGGCCCGATAGCCCCCCCCTGCGCCATCACCCACGCGCAACGGATGTTCTGCCCGCGCTCGCGGTACGACTCACCCTTCGCTGTCGTGGCTGCGCCGCGCGGCGCATCGCGGCCTCGTCGCCGAGGGGGAGCAGCAGCTCCTTGCGCCCCGGCTCGAGGTTGCGCCACGCCTCGTCGGTGATGCGCTTGTCGTGCGCCGCGATGTGAATCGCCACGTAGAGCATGCGCTCGCTCAAGCGCAGCGTGGGGCCGCCCGCGCGCGCCAGCAGGCTGCGCCACACGGGGTTCTGGTGGCGCCCCGCGAGGGCGGCGCCCGCGTCGTCGTCGAACACCTGCACGAGCACCCAGCGACCGAAGGCCACCAGGGCGTCTTCCATCACGTTGCGCGCTTCTTCTGCGCGGCGCAGGGCCTCGGCGAGCACCTTGCGCTGCGCGCCGTTGAGGGGCACCGCGTCGGCGACGGCGATCTCACGGACGGGGGGCGCTGCGAGCTTCTTCGTGGGCTTCACGGCCGCGGAGCCCACCAGAGCACGCCCACGCGCGCGCGTCCGCGCAGGGCGCAGGGCGCGGGGCGGAGCCGTCGCCCGCCGGTGCCCGGAGCCGTCACGGGCCCCAGCGCACCACCACGCGCCCGTTGCCCCCGTTGGCTCCGTCGCCGCCGCCGGCGACCCCCGCGGCGTAGTCGGGGTCCGCTGCGCCGCCG
>CAISKJ010001002.1 GCA_903885885.1 uncultured delta proteobacterium | reverse complement strand
GTCGCAACGCACTCACATCGCAGTCGTTCACATCGGGCGTCGGTGACGACGCCCCGCCGCCACGCGCCCGCACTGACACGTCGCAACGCACTCACATCGCAGTCGTTCACATCGGGCGTCGGTGACGACGCCCCGCCGCGCGCTCCGCTGCCCCGCCGCGCGCTCCGCCGTCCCGCCGCGCTTACGGCGCGTGCGTGACGGAGCGCGGCGCCGTTACCGACGCCGGTTTTCAGCGTGCGATCAGACGGGGCGAATGACGCGGAGGCGGGTGCCGAGCTCGTAGCAGCCGATGTGGCCGCTCTCTTCGGCGATGTAGATCGCGCACTGCTCGTCGACGCGCACGAGGTCGGGCACGAGGTCGCACGCATCCACCTGGGCGAGCACGGCGCCGTCGCGGGGGCGCAGCACGCCGAGGGCGCTCTGCGGCACGAAGAGGGCGCCCGCGCGGAGCTGCACGTCGAGGCGGCGCGGCACGTCGTCGGCCACGGGGGCGCGAAACGATTGGGCCCAGCGCGTGTCGCCGCTGCGCGCGTCGACGGCCACTACGCGCCCGGTGGGGAGGTTGACCACCACGAGGTCGTCGAAGGCCGTGACCGCGGGGCGCGCGTTGTACACGCCCGGCGCGGCGCCCACCGGCGTGCGAAAGCGCGACTCGCCCGTGGCGGCGTCGTAGCCCGCGAGCACGATGCCCTCGCGCGTGGCGAGCGCGACGGCCACGGTGTCGCCCGCTGCGACGGGGGCGCAGCACGCGGGGGCGTCGGCGTCGGCGGTCCACTGGAGCGCGCCCTTGTAGGCGTCGAGCGCGTGGAGGCGCGCCGGGCCGCGCGAACCCTCTCCCGCCATGGCGATCACCTGCTCGCGGTGAACGAGCGGCGACGAGGTGAACGGAACGCGGCCGCCGTAGCGCCACACGAGCTCGCCCGAGTTGAGGTCGATGGCGCTCACCGAGGCGTCGCCCGAGCTCACCACGAGGAGCCTGCCCACGCGGCGCATCTTGAACGCCCCGCCGTGGCGCGAGGTCCAGGCCCAGCGCGCCTCGCCGGTGCGGAGGTCGAGGGCCACGAGCCTGCGCTCACCCTCGGCCAGCACCACGATGCGGGGGACGCCCGGCGCGCAGACCGTGTGCGCGATGGCGGGCGCCCCGACGCGGGGCGCGACGCGCGCCGTCCACAGCGACTCACCCGTCGCGACGGACCGGAGCTCCACCTCGCCGCGGGGCGAGAGGCGCAGAATGCCATCGCCCGCCACGGTGGTGGCCGCGCGTCCGACGGGGGCCGACCACACCGCGGCGCCCGTGTGCCGATCGAGCGCGTGGAGCTCACGGCTCCCGGGCACGATCAGCCGATCGCCGCAGAGGAGCGTGCCCGCGAGGTCGAGGCCCTCGATCTCGGCGTGCCAGCGCTGCGTGTACCGCAGTCGCGACATGGCGGCGATGTCGGGCTCGGACTCCGAGGGGCGCGCCGCGGGCGTCACCGCGCGGTAGAGCGTCGGGTCGTGGTTGACGCG